>JAATFN010000450.1 GCA_015655165.1 Betaproteobacteria bacterium
ATACCAGTCTCGGGCAACAAAGCGACAGCGCGCTGCCACAGTTGATCCTCAATCGGCTTGGATCCAGGAAACCCTTCGACACCAAATACACGTGCAAAAACACGTTTGACGTTGCCATCGAGAATCGCCGCGCGCCGGCCATATGAAAACGCAGCAATCGCCGCCGCAGTCGAGCGTCCAATACCAGGTAAATCAGCCAGTTTGTCAGGGTCATCCGGAAATCGGCCACTGTATTCAACAGCCACACGCTGGGCACAACGGTGCAAATTACGGGCACGGGTGTAATAACCCAGACCACTCCAGTGCGCCATGACTTCTTCGCTAGGTGCTTTTGCGAGACTTGCCACATCCGGAAAACTTTCCAAAAACCGCTGGTAATACGGAATCACCGCACTTACCTGTGTTTGCTGCAGCATGATTTCCGACAGCCAGACACGGTAAGCGTCACGCGTGTGCTGCCAAGGCAATGCATGGCGTCCATGCTGCTTTTGCCAGGCAATGACTGCCGCAGAAAATGACAGGTCAATGTACTGCTTGCTATTTGCCGGGTGACTTTTTTCAGTTAAGACACGTTTCATCGCTGGCAGCCCGGACAATAGAAAGTCGAACGTTGACCTTGTTTGATTTGCTTGATCGGTGTGCCGCATACACGACATGGTGCACCTGTTCTGCCATACACAAAATAACTTTGCTGAAAGTATCCGGAGCTGCCATCTACACCAATAAAATCTTTCAATGTACTACCGCCTTGTTCGATCGCAGCGGCCAAAATCTCGCGAATGACCACAGCCAACTTTTCATAACGCGGCAAAGAGATACGACCAGCCGCTGTTTTAGGATTAATGCCGGCTCTAAACAATGATTCACATGCATAGATATTGCCTACACCGACCACAATATCACCAGAAAGCAATACCTGTTTGATAGGCGCTTTTTTCTGGCGTGTCTTGTCATAGAGCAACCTGGCAGAAAAGCCGTCTTCCAACGGCTCTACTCCTAAATGGCGCAATAACAGGTGCTCATTGACATGCCCGTTCTTGGCATCATGCCACAATACCGCACCAAATCGTCTGGGGTCGGTCATACGCACAGCCTGCGAACCCAACACCAGATCGAAGTGATCATGCTTTTCCGGTGATGTTGCCGATGGAATTACCCGTAAATGCCCGGACATCCCCAAATGGATAATCAACGTACCATGATCGAAATTGAGCAACAAGTATTTCCCGCGCCGACTTGTTGTTCTGACAACTTTCCCGTTCAATTGTTTCGCCAGATCAACAGGAAATGGCCAGCGCAATCCTATATGGCGCAGTACCACATTACTGACCACCTTTCCTTGTACATGGGGTGTCACCCCTAGGCGGGTAACTTCAACTTCAGGTAATTCAGGCATGGCACTTAATGGAAATAAACAAGAGTCATATGATAATGCGGTTTTCTTGCCACATGCGAGCACTGTCTGCTAAACCGGCAAAGATGGTTTACACTTAGACCATGCCAAAAACGTCTTATTACGCGTAGAATCAGAATTCATCGCTCCAATTTTCTGGATATTACTTGAAAAAATCTTTTGCTATTGTCACTATTGCTCTGATGCTGTCTGCCTGCGCGGACATGCATGTATCAAAGCATCCATCCCCCGCAGTATCTTCGCCCGACATACTGGATACGACACCTGCTGCAAGTGCGGAACAGTTTACCGTCCAGCGTACATCGTTAAATACGGAAGAAAGCTTGCTGCCGACAGTCAGACTCGATGAAGCGATTTTATTCAAAGTCTTAAGTGCCGAAATTGCCTTCCAGCGTGGACTATGGCAAGCTTCCTACGTGACTTTTTTAAGTCTTGCCCAACAAACACAAGACCCGCGGCTGGCAAAACGTGCCGCCGAAGTTGCAATTACTGCACGCAGCCAGTCTGAAGCATTAACGGCTGTACGCCTGTGGTCCGAGCTCGCACCTACCTCGGATGAAGCACTGCAAAACTATATCGGCTTGTTGATCCTTCGTAACAATACCGATGAAGTATCACGTATCTTGACCGAACATCTTAAAGAAGCACCGCCACACACACGTGGCATTCTGATTTTGAAGTCGCAACGCATGATTGCGAACTTGAAAGACACCAAAGCCGCATTTGGGCTGATGGAAACGATTACAGCACCGTATGGCACCTTACTGGAAACCCATCTGGCATTAGCCCAAAGCGCGCACATCAATCATGATAGCAAACGTGCACGTGCCGAAGCAGAACTGGCGCTTAACATCAAACCTGACTCAGAACTGGCCATTCTGACATTGGCTCAAGTCTTGCCGGATGCGCAAGAAGCCACACAACGTGTCTCTGCGTTTTTAGTCCGTTATCCAAATGCCAAAGAAGTTCGCATTGCCTATGCACGTGAACTCATCGAGCAAAAACAATATGCACTCGCTTTACCACATTTCGAAACGTTATTAAGCCAGGATAATACGGATCTGACTGCCCTTTATGCATTGGGCATCATTCACATCCAATTAAAGCAGTGGGAGAAAGCCGATACTTATTTACGCCGCTATCTGGCCGCGATTACCTCGGAGCAGTCCAATGACGACGAACAGGAGTCTAACAACGTACAGGATCCTGACAGCGTACGCATATTACTATCCCAAATTGCCGAGGAACGCCAAGACTATGCCAGTGCATTGAAATGGCTGTCGTTAAATGAACCCAATTTCGATACACAAATACGTCGTGCGCACTTATTTGCCAAACAAAACGATATCCCTTCAGCCCGTGGTATTTTAGTGCAACTGAAAAAGGAAACTAATGTGCCACTGGAGCAGCAGCAATTAATCCAGGCCGAAGCACTGATTCTAAGAGACGCCAACCGCAATAAAGAAGCTGCCAATGTACTAAAAACCGGTTTAAAAGAATTCCCGGACAATACCAACTTGTTGTATGACTATGCCATGATCACCGAGAAACTGGGTGACTTTAAGGATATGGAAAATGTGTTACGCAAAATTATCCAGCTGTCCCCCGGCATGCAGCATGCCTATAACGCCTTGGGCTATTCGTTTGCCGAACGCAATATCCGCTTAGCCGAAGCGCAATCATTGATCCAGAAAGCCTATCGCCTGGCACCAAACGACCCGTTTATTGCTGATAGTTTAGGCTGGGTCGAATACCGTCTGGGCAATCTATCCGCTGCGGAAAACCATTTAAGACGTGCCTATGGCTTGCGTGCCGATCCGGAAATTGCCACCCATCTGGGAGAAATCCTGTGGATACAAAACAAAAAAGAAGAAGCAAAAAACATCTGGCGTGACGCACAACATAAAGATCCGCAAAATACCTTGTTGAAAGATACATTAGTCCGCTTGAATGCGCAGTTATGAATTGGATAGCATTGTGTTGAAACACGTTAAGCACTATCTATCCCGTTTGGGTTGTGCTCCGATACTCGCATTGTCTCTGCTTGTAACAGGTTGCGCGACAACCACAACGGTCACAGACACACAACTACTTCAAGTACGTTCATATGCCACAACTGCCGTCTTGGCCGGCAGATTATCGATTCGTTATGACGTAAACGGCACAGAACAAGCATCACACGGCAGTTTTACGTGGAATCAGCATAATGAACATACCACAGTACAATTATTGTCGCCGTTAGGACAGATTGTTGCTGTCATTACGATTTCTCCTGATCAAGCTACACTTACTCAATCAAACCATGCAGAAAAAACCGCTGAGGACCCAGACACATTAATTCATGATGTCATTGGCTGGCCACTACCGATTAATGGCCTGCACTACTGGTTACAAGGTTTTAGCATTGAGCGTTCGGGCAAGCCCTTCCCCGTAAAAGCTGCCAATGAACCGGTCACAATGACAACACCCGACGCATGGCATATTACCTATGCCAGTTGGGAGCCTGACAGCAACAATGCACTGCGCCCCAAACGCATCGATTTGTCACGCAATACAAAAGAAGCCGGTACAGTCGCAATACGTATCGTCATCGACGAATGGCAAACCCGCTAACATACAACCATGTCCGCCTCATTACTTCATTGCCCGGCACCAGCCAAATTAAATCTGTTTTTGCATGTCACAGGGCGGCGTCCTGACGGATATCATTTGTTGCAATCGGTATTCCAGTTAATCGACCGCAGTGACATGCTCGACTTCACTGTACGTGATGATGGCATCATTCACCATGTGACAGATGTGCCCGGAGTGCCCGAAGCATCCGACTTGATTGTCCGTGCGGCAACATTATTGCAAACGGCGGCAAACTGTCACCATCTGGGTGCCGATATTGCCATCCGGAAAATATTACCGATGGGGGTGGGGTTAGGCGGTGGTTCTTCCGATGCGGCAACGACACTTTATGCACTGAATTATCTATGGTCTTGTCATTTGGACCGGACACAATTAATGGCATTGGGCCTGCAATTGGGCGCCGATGTACCCTTCTTCTTATTCGGCCAAAATGCCTTTGTCGAAGGGGTCGGAGAAGCATTATTGCCTATAAAAACAGCACATTGCTGGTTTGTTGTGATTGAACCCGGAATTTCCGTACCAACTGCGATAATTTTTTCTGATAAGCAATTGACAAGGAATACAAAACCTATCAGAATAACGGACTTTCCTGATGCCAATAATTATTTGCATGCTGGCTTCGGAAAAAACGACTTGGAAGTGGTAGCAGCAAAGCACTTTCCCGAAATCGAAACAGCACTTAACTGGGCCAAACAATTCGGGAATGCCATGATGACGGGTTCTGGATCTTGCATATTTTGTCCGGTTGAAACAGAGCGGCAAGCAGATATGGTACTAGAACAAATACCGGCACAATGGACAGCTTGGAAAGCCAAGGCAATGGAACAACATCCTCTTGCCCATCTGACAAGATCGTAAAAAATAAGTGTTTTGACGTTTTATGGTCAGCAGTGAGTAAAATGGCAGACATCAAGGTTGCGTAGGGGAATCGCCAAGTTGGTTAAGGCACTGGATTTTGATTCCAGCATTCGAAGGTTCGAATCCTTCTTCCCCTGCCATTAAATTTGGACAACGACATCGTCTAAACGTGAAAAAAAAGCCGTCAACGCAAGACTAACAGAGTCACGCATTGCCGGCTTTTCGGTTTTTTAACGCAATAAAAGGGCATCCCGATCTCTTTTTAAAGATAAGGCGCTCCTCTCAGGAAATCCAAATGGCACTCGACAACCTGATGGTGTTTACCGGTAACGCAAACCCTGCTCTCGCACGTGACGTAGCAGCAAAACTTGGCGTACCACTTGGCAAAGCAAATGTCTCCAAGTTCTCTGACGGCGAGGTCATGGTCGAAATCAATGAAAACGTCCGTGGTAAAGACGTGTTTGTTTTGCAATCGACATGTGTTCCGACGAACGACAATCTGATTGAAATCATGTTAATGGTCGATGCATTAAAGCGCGCATCTGCCGGCCGTATTTCTGCAGCGATTCCCTACTTCGGTTACGCACGTCAGGATCGCCGTCCGCGTTCTGCACGCGTTGCGATTTCTGCAAAAGTCGTTGCCAACATGCTGCAACATGTCGGTGTCGAACGTGTTCTGATTATGGATTTGCATGCTGACCAGATTCAGGGGTTTTTCGATATACCGGTTGACAACATTTACGCATCACCGATTTTGTTGTCTGACTTGATCGAGAAAAACTATGGCGACCTGCTGGTGGTCTCCCCTGACGTTGGTGGCGTTGTTCGTGCCCGTGCCCTGGCAAAGAAACTGCACTGTGATCTGGCAATTATCGACAAACGTCGCCCAAAAGCCAACGTCTCGGAAGTCATGAATATTATCGGTGAAGTCGAAGGTCGTAACTGTGTCATTATGGACGACATGGTTGACACAGCCGGCACACTGACAAAAGCAGCTGAAGTGCTGAAAGAGCGTGGCGCTAAAAAAGTGGTCGCTTACTGTACGCACCCTGTTTTATCAGGTCCTGCGATCGACCGTATTGTCAGCTCACCATTAGATGAATTGGTTGTAACAGATACAATCCCATTATCAGATGCAGCGAAAGCCTGCAGCAAAATCCGCCAGTTGTCTTGTGCGGCGTTGTTAGCAGAAACATTCCGTCGTATTAGCACTGGTGACTCGGTCATGTCGCTGTTTGCAGAACAAGAGTAATATTTTTTACCTCTTCTTGTAAAAGAGAAGAGGCTTTCCAATCCCTTGGTCGCGAGGGGTTGTTTAACGCGGGTAACACCGCATTTTTGGAGTTCATCATGAAAGTAGTCGCATTTCCACGCACATTGCAGGGGACCGGAGCGAGCCGCCGCCTGCGTAACGCTGGTCAGACACCTGGTATCGTTTACGGTGGCAAGTCTGAACCATTAAGCATCACTTTAGACCACAATGCGTTGTACCATGCATTGAAAAAAGAAGCGTTCCACGCTTCAATTCTGGATCTGGAAATTGATGGCAAAGTCGAGCAAGTTCTGTTGCGTGACTTCCAAGTCCACGCATACAAACAACTGGTTTTACACGTTGACTTCCAACGCGTTGACGCTTCCCAAAAACTGACAGTCAAAGTGCCTGTGCATTTCATCAATGCAGAAGCATCTCCTGCAGTCAAAGTGTCAGCTGGTATCATCAGCCACGTGACAACCGAACTGGAAATTTCCTGTTTGCCTAAAGACTTGCCTGAGTTCATTCAAGTCGACTTGTCTACACTGGATGTTGGCCATTCGATTCACTTGGCAGATATCACATTCCCTGCCGGCGTCTCTGCTCTCAGTACAGAAAACATCACTTTGGCAACGGCTTCCAAGCCAGCTGCCGCAGAAGCTGAGGTTGCTGCTCCTGCTGCACCGGCCGCACCAGCTGCTCCTGCCGCAGAATAAACAACGCGTTGTTTATTCAACAAAACCCGCTTTTAGCGGGTTTTGTTTTATGTGTACCGCTATACCAATGTGCTCACCTCGTCCGCTTACGAGCGACATTGGATGTCGTATCGACTCCCAATGTCACCTGTTCTGCATGATCCCTCTTTAACTTCACAGGTATCACCATTAATTCGTCACGTCGAAATACGTGGATTGTGACAGTATCGTTCTGTCTGTAACGTGCCAACAATCCTTCTGGTCCAGAAACCGGCACACGCAGACCATCTATTGCCACAAATACATCGCCGGCCGACAATCCGGCAGCATGAGCGACCCCGCCTTCATACACGGCGGCAATCTTGCTGCTGTTGCCTTCTTTGGTCAGTCTGACACCCAGGCTAATTTTATCGCTCTTCCCGGTGTCATATGTCACGCCGAATTCTGACAATAATTCTTTTAACGGCAATTCATCGGTACCGTGAATATAGCGTTTGAAAAAACGTTTAAAATCAACACCGGTAATTTCTTCAAAGAGCGCCAGGGTATCCCCTTCGGCAATACCCTGGCCACCATTTTCTGTATAGAATGTTCTGCCATAGGACTGCCACAATGCACGCATGACATCATCAAGCGTTTTTTTACCGTTGGTATCACGGCGAATCGTCAAATCCATCGCTAGTGCGATTAAAGAACCTTTGGTGTAATAACTGACAATGGCATTGGTTGCGTTCTCATCCTGACGATAATACTTGCCCCATGCATCAAAACTGGACTCGGCGACACTTTGTTTTAAACGACCGGTACCACGCAAGACACCATTGATTGTTTTATCAAGCATGTTCAGATACGTGGCAATACCGATCAACCCTGTACGCAATAAGAACAGATCGTCGTAGTAACTGGTAAATCCTTCGAAGAGCCACAACATCGATGTGTAGTTTTCGACATTCAAATCGTACGGTGCAAATGCTGCCGGCTTGATGCGTTTCACATTCCATGTATGGAAATATTCGTGGCTACATAAACCCAGATAGGTGCGATACCCTTCTGATTGTTCATCTTTACCTTTGACAGGTAAATCGCTACGTGCGCAGATCAATGCTGTTGATGCACGATGTTCCAGCCCACCATAGCCATCGCCAACTGCCAATGTCATAAAGACATAACGTTGCATCGGGGCCAGTTTTTTCTTCGGCTCAAAAAATGCGATTTGTGCTTCACAGATTTTTTGCAAATCATTCGATAAACGTGATAAATCCAAGTTCGGCACATGACCGGTAATCACAATATCATGTGGTACACCGTGTGCTTTAAAAGTTGCCAGTGCAAAGTTTCCCACTTCCACCGGATGATCAATCAATGCATCATAGTTGTCTGCCATATAGGTACCAAACCCATAACGCTTGGCTTTTAATTCCGGCAACGATGTTGCTACCTTCCATGTTTTGTATTTATCGCCAACTGGTCTCACAATATCGACAATATGTGTGTTGTCTTCTTGTCCATGTACCCGTAAAAATACACTGGTACCATTAAAAAACGCGTGGGTCTGATCAAGATGTGCTGTACGTACCGACAAATCCCAGGCATAGACCTGATAGGTCAATGTCAATGCGCCATCGCACGGCTCTGCAATCCAGGTATGTTTGTCATATTTCGTCAGTGGTATTTTTTTACCTTTGCATTCGGCACCAATCTGAACGATATTGCGTGCGAATTCACGAATCATATAACTGCCAGGAATCCATGCAGGCAATGAAACCACTTGCCCACCCTCATCAGGTATGGCAATCGTCAGTGTCACATCAAAGACATGTGCTGCAGGGTCGTGTGAAGTAATGGTGTAACGAACTGGTGTCAACATAATGCCCCTGAATTCACTCGCATGATTTGGATTTAAACAATTAAAAGCATGCCGCACTTTGGCGGTACCAAGCACGCTAATTTTCGATACATGATAGCATTATCGTTACATCCTTACCTGTTTAACCAGAGAATCACATGTCTGATAATACAACCAGAAATACCATTACCAGCCTTTTCGAGCAAGTCGGCAAAGGTGCCGACACAGCATTGCTTTCCACATTTTTTAGCGAAGACGTCGATTGGTATATTGCAGGAGACACGACAACTGTTCCATGGATCGGTAAAAAAACAGGGCGTGCTGGTGTCGCGGAATTTTATGAACAGATTCGGGCACACATTACTTCGGAACGGTTCGAGATTACCGATATATTGACAAACGGCAACCATGCTGTTGTGACCGGCAACCTCGCTTCACGCGTGAACAGTACAGGTAAATTAATTGAAACGGCATTTGCATTCGATATAACTGTCAATCAGGGACAAATAACACGCTACCATATGCTTGAAGACAGCTTTGCTGTTGCTAATGCATTGCATGCGTGACTCTGTCAATAAAAAAAGCCGGGAAGATTAACATCATCCCGGCAATATAGACAACATGTTTGTGTCCACGATAAGATCTGATCAATCAATACATTGTTAACGTGGCAATAACGACTGCCCCATCAAAAATGCATCGACTTCACGTGCGCATTGGCGACCTTCGCGAATTGCCCAAACAACCAAAGACTGGCCACGTCGCATGTCGCCTGCCGCAAACACTTTGTCAACCGACGTACGATAGCAACCTTCACCATCTGTGGTCGCTTTTGCATTGCCGCGTGCGTCTTTATCGACACCAAATGCATCCAGCACTTGCTGTACAGGGGACACAAAACCCATTGCCAGCAAGACCAGATCCGCTTTCATTTCAAATTCGGAACCTGGTACTTCAACCATTTTGCCGTCTTTCCATTCCAGACGCACAGCGATCAGTTTCTCGACTTTACCGTTACTGCCTTCAAAGCGTTTGGTACCGACAGCCCAGTCACGTTCGCAACCCTCTTCATGTGACGAAGAAGTACGCAACTTGGTTGGCCAGTAAGGCCAGACCATTGGCTTGTTCTCGACTTCAGGTGGCTGGGGCATCAGTTCAAACTGGGTGACTGTAGCTGCGCCATGACGATTGGATGTTCCAACACAATCGGAACCTGTATCGCCACCACCGATAACAACAACGTGTTTCTTAGTCGCCATAATCTGGTCTTTGACGATGTCACCCGCATTGACCTTGTTTTGTACTTGCAAAAATTCCAGTGCATAGTGTACGCCATCCAATTCACGACCCGGTACCGGCAAGTCACGCGGCTGTTCGGCACCACCGGAAATAATCACTGCATCAAAATCTTGTTTCAACAGGTCAGGCGAAATAGTTTCTTTTGCCCAGTTTGTGATTTTTTCCGGGAACCCGTCACCGACAAATACACCGGTTCTAAAAACAACGCCTTCGTCTTTCATTTGTTCGACACGCAAATCAATATGGAATTTTTCCATTTTGAAGTCGGGAATACCATATCGCAACAAACCTCCAACACGATCGTTCTTCTCGAACACAGTCACATCGTGGCCTGCACGTGCCAACTGTTGTGCGGCAGCCAGACCGGCTGGACCACCACCGACAACAGCCACAGTCTTGCCTGTTTTAAACGCAGCCGGCATTGGTCTGACCCAACCATTTTCCCATCCTTTGTCGATAATGACGTGCTCGATCGATTTGATACCGACAGGATCGTCATTGATACCCAGCGTACATGCGGATTCACAAGGTGCCGGACAAATACGGCCAGTAAACTCCGGAAAGTTATTGGTCGAATGCAGTACATCGAGTGCTTCTTTATAGTTGCCACGATAAACCAGATCATTCCAGTCAGGGATGATGTTGTTGACAGGACAACCGTTGTTACAAAAGGGAATACCGCAATCCATACAACGTGCAGCTTGTTCGTTTGCCTGCTCGGCATTCAAATGCAATACAAATTCTTTGTAATGTTTTTTACGGAGTTCCGGCGCTTCGCTTGCTTCTTTCAAGCGGTGATATTCCATGAAGCCAGTTACTTTACCCATTTTCCACTCACATTCTTCGCTAAGGATAATTCAAGCAAACATCGCATATGGCGACAATGTTTGCTGTGCTTGTCTGATGTCTTGTCGTTTGCTACCTATGCAGCAATTTTCTCTACGACATCATTTTTTTTTACCGCGTTCAGTTCACGTAATGCACGCTTGTATTCATTCGGGAACACCTTCACAAACTTATTACGTGAAACTGCCCAGTTATCCAACAAGAAGCGTGCACGCGTACTACCCGTGTATGCAAAATGACGTTCAATCAGACCACGCAAAATCACCTCGTCAGGCTGACCTTGTCCATTACGCTGCAAGCTATGCCAGATAGCGCTTTCAATAGTTTGTTCTTGCTCCGAATCAGGCAACACTTTATCTAGCGTCACCATCGATAAATTACACTTTTGCTCGAAGTCACCATCTGAATCATATACATAAGCAATACCACCTGACATACCTGCTGCAAAGTTACGGCCGGTTTCGCCCAATACAACCACGGTACCACCTGTCATGTATTCACAACCATGGTCACCAACACCTTCGACAACAGCGACAGCACCCGAATTACGTACCGAGAAACGCTCGCCTGTCACACCACTGATGAATGCCTCACCGGAAATGGCACCGTATAAAACGGTATTGCCCGAGATAATATTGTTGTGTGTGTCACCACGGAATTCGGCACTAGGACGTACGATAATACGTCCACCCGACAAACCCTTGCCGACATAATCATTACCTTCTCCAACCAGATCCAGCGTAATACCGTGCGCAAGAAAAGCACCGGCTGACTGCCCGGCGGTACCTTGCAGCTGGATGTGGATCGTGTCATCAGGCAGACCTTCGTGACCGTAACGCTTGGCCACTTCACCAGACAACATTGCACCCACTGTACGGTTGACGTTCTTGATTGTCGAAATAAAGGAGACCTTCTCTCCCTTATCGAGCGCGATCTGGGACTGCTTGATCAACTTGTGATCGAGTGCTTTTTCCAAACCGTGATCCTGTTCTTCTGTATGGAAGTAAGGTGTTGCCGACGGTTGTTGATAGAACATACGGGTAAAGTCCAGACCTTGTGCTTTCCAGTGCGTGATCGCTTTTGCACGATCTAACAGATCAACACGACCAATCAAATCGTCGAACTTGCGAATACCGAGTTGTGCCATGATCTGACGAACTTCTTCTGCGATAAAGAAAAAGAAGTTCACAACATGCTCTGGCTTCCCGGAAAATTTCTTACGCAGCACAGGGTCTTGTGTTGCAACACCGACAGGGCATGTATTCAAATGACACTTACGCATCATGATGCAGCCTTCTACAACCAATGGTGCTGTCGCAAAACCAAACTCGTCAGCACCAAGCAACGCACCAAT
>JAATFN010000244.1 GCA_015655165.1 Betaproteobacteria bacterium
ATGGTAAACCTGTGAGCACTGGAATCGACAATGTATCGCGCAAATACGCGACCATGCTGTTGAAATCATAGCCGTTGTAGTAATCGGTCAATCTGTACCCGGAAAAATCTCCCAAAATCAATGCCTGTTGTTTGTCCAGTACACCGGCGTTCGCCAATTGCAACAACATGCGTTCAACCCGATAAGGATGCTCGTTAATATCTTCGACAAACAACAGACCACCATCGATCTGCGGGAAATAGGGTGTGCCTAACAAATGGGTGACCATCGCCAGATTCCCCCCCCATAACAGGCCGCGCGTTACCACGTCGGGGTTGCCATCGACCTGTACGGCAATGGTCTGTGTCGGTGTTGTCAGTGTGCGCCAGAAACTATCCATGGTCAGAGCGCTATGTATCTCAGAGCCAAAATCGCCACATAACATGGGACCTGCAAAACTGATGGTGCGGTGGTATGCCAATACCGCCAGATGCAACGCTGTCACATCACTGTAACCGACAAACAATTTACCGCTGTTAGCCAATAACTCAAGATCGAGTAACGGTAAAATCCGCGTCATCCCATAGGCGCCGCGCAAGGCCATCACAATGTGTACCTGGGGGTCGGCGGCAGCATCCATCAACTGCTTTGCACGCATTGCATCTGTTGCTGCAAAACGTTGGTATTTGTCTGCGCCAGAATAATAGTTTTTAACAACACAACCAAGCGAAACCAGATAATCCACACCACGCACGACTGCTTCTTCGTCAGGTGCATAGCCACCGGGTGCCACAATTGCCACAACGGTGCCAGACGGGACCAAGTGGCTAAAAGAGACTGTATCAGTGTAGGTCGTCATCGGCATGTCATATCAAAGTCATTGATCAATATTTTACGCTTGCAACTTCTGTTGCTTGGTTTGTGCCCGGCGCTGTGCAAAAAAATCTTTCAACAACTGTACGCACTCTTGCGCCAGAATACCGCCAAGCACTTGTGCATGGTGATTTAAACGCTCTTCTTCGAACAAGTTCACCACAGAGCCGCAAGCACCTGTCTTTAAATCCGGGGCACCGAACACGATACGGGCAAATCTGGCATGCATCATGGCGCCAGCACACATCACACACGGCTCCAGCGTCACATATAATGTGCAATCAGGTAAGCGGTAGTTGCTTGTTGCCACAGCGGCCATACGCATGGCAATGACTTCGGCATGTGCGGTCGGATCATGATTGGCAATCGGCTGGTTAAATCCTTCTCCGATCACTTTACCGTCTTTGACAACGACTGCGCCTACAGGCACTTCACCCAATGCTTGCGCCTTTTGTGCCTGGATTAGTGCCAGACGCATAAAATCCTCGTCAACAGATGCATCCATGATTATGTCCGTTTATTGGTCAGCAAGATCACTCTGCCGTGATTTCAGCCCAGCAATTCGGTGTTTCGTGCAAGACGAGTTTATGCAGACGTAATCCCGTACCATAATGGTCCTGATAGGCCTTAGTCAATATCTCGAATGCCGTTTGTGCAAGGTTTTCGACTGTCGGAATGCGATTGATCACCACTGTTTTGTGGTCCGGCAAACTCGCCAGAAAATTGCGTACCGGTGTATCTTGTTCATACACCAGAAATGCATGATCCCATACATCCACCAGATGCGCTTTGGCCAATGACTTGATATCGGAAAAATCCATGATCATGCCATTGTCGGAACTACCCTCAACATTGATGACCTCTCCCATCAACGTAATTTCAAGCGTATAGCGATGCCCGTGCAAATTACGGCACTGGCTTTTATGGTCTGGAATACGATGACCTGCATCGAACTCCAGTTTACGTGTAATCGTTAACATGCGTGTTCTTCACTTGAATGTACAACTGCATCCCTTAAGGGATTTGCAGCAGTTTGTGGGTCTGGATACTCAACTTCCACTTTGGATTGCCTTTAACCAATTCGATGGCCAGTCTGGTGTTGTTAACAGCATCGACACCATCCATCGGTTGCAACAGATGATGTGTAAAATCCAGTTTCTCATAGTCGGACAAAACTTGCCCTTGCTGCGGAATCACAACTTTGAGTTCGTTTCCCTTGGCAACTTTTAACACCGATCCCATTTTAGGACTGACGCATACCCAATCAATGCCTGTGGGTACTTCGATTGTGCCGTTAGTTTCGATCGCGATTTCAAAACCTTGCGCATGCATGCTGTCAATTAATGCCGTATCCAGTTGCAGTAATGGCTCGCCACCTGTGAAGACCACATATTTACTGGCAGCATATGTCTTGGGCCACAATATGTTGATTGCCAGCGCCAGACTGTCGGCTGTTTTGAATTTACCGCCGCCTTCACCATTGGTACCAATAAAGTCGGTATCACAGAATTTGCAAATCGCGTTCTCACGGTCTGTTTCGCGTCCGGTCCATAAATTACAACCCGAAAAACGACAAAACACAGCCGGGCGACCGGCATGCGTACCCTCGCCCTGCAATGTATAAAAAATCTCTTTAACGCTATATGTCACGTGCCTGGACCAATATTCAACATGCAGCAGGATGCCGCATGAAAGGAATCAAAAGGGGTATTTTCTCATATTCAGGCGCTATCTTGGGCAAACTCGTCACCAATGTAGCCTACCGCCCCCATACTCTGGTCATGATACGGTAAAAAACCGGTTCACCCAGTTTGACAACAATCACAGACAAGCCCACCGACAAGCCCGCAGCCAGTATCATCATCACAGGATAGGACACCATATCTTGTGTCCACGGAGATGCCGCAAACCACTTTCGTTCGAAAATAGCATGAGACCAGAAACCGATATCGGCATGAATCAGATACAAGGGATAACTCAATGCTCCGATAAAAGCTGCCTGCCGGGTACCGAACGGCAATCGTTCTATCATTGAAACGCCCCATACCATGACCTGTGCCAGCACTGCAGTTATCCACAATACTGTCTGACTGACTCCTGCATTGTAGCTATTAATCCATTGATTATATGCCTGCATTTTTGTCTGTATCAGTATGGCACATGCCACCAGAAGCCCCCCGTGCACAAACTGCAATGCCTGCGTTCTTAACTGGTAGATCACAATACCGGTTATAAAGCAGCCGCTATACTCGCTGATAAATACGTAGTTCATCCATGTGGCATGCCATACATAATTGTTCAATAGCGATATGGCACACCAGATGACACAGATCGTATTACGATACCGGTCCCAGACACCTATACGGATAAACAGATACACCCATGCATAAAACGTTATCTCAAGCGTCAATGTCCAGTAGACAGAACTAAAATAATTATACCCAAAAATCTTCGGAACAAACGTCAGGCTTAACAGCAAGGATTTGGCACGTTCCAACGGAGAAATACCGGGAAGCGTAATCGAAAAGCAATAGATAATCAGTGCACACACCACAAAGGTTGGCACAATCCGGTTAAA
>JAATFN010000383.1 GCA_015655165.1 Betaproteobacteria bacterium
AACAACAACATATCCGGTTTGGATAACAACAACCGGCATAAAGCCACACGTCGTTTTTCACCGCCCGACAATACACCGATCTTCGCGTCCCATGGTGGCAGGCGTAACGCATCAGCTGCCATCTCGAGTTGTTGATTCAGGTTGTTACCGTCACTTGCTGCAATAATGGCTTCCAGACGTGCCTGCTCTGTTGCCAATGCATCAAAATCAGCATCTTCTTCAGCATATGCAGCGTACACCGCATCGAGTTTGGCATGCGCTTCGAACACTTCGCCTAATGCGCTCTCGACAGCTTGTCTGACCGTTTGCGCGGGATCCAATTGCGGCTCTTGCGGTAAATAGCCGATATTGAGATTAGGCATTGGTATCGCTTCGCCTTCGATATCCTGATCGATGCCGGCCATGATTTTCAACAACGTCGATTTACCCGAACCATTTAAACCCAGAACACCGATTTTGGCCCCCTGGAAAAATGATAAGGAGATGTCTTTTAAAATCTGCCGTTTGGGTGGCACGGTTTTGCCGACCCGATTCATTGTAAATACGTATTGCGCCATAGTTTTTTCGTCAAATGCTGATTATTTAGATAAAAGAGATTTCTTGCGCATCTCCCATAACCCGTCGACAGAGTATACCGTTAATGCCATCCAGATCATGATAAAACCAACCAGCCGATCTTGATTAAAGGCCTCGTTCAATATAAATACGCCAGTCAACAGTTGCATGGTCGGTGTAATGTATTGCAACACACCCAGTAGCGACAAAGGAATGCGGCGCGCGCCTTCTGCAAACAAAATAAGCGGCAATGTCGCAACCGGTCCCAGTATGATTAACATGGCCCGTGTATCCCAGCCACCCTGGATAAATACGCTGGTCTGTGTCTTAATCATATAGGCTGCAACAATCACTGCAAAGGGCATGGACAATAAAATCTCGACAGCCTGGCCTTCCAATCCGCCAAGCGGCGCGGTTTTACGCAAAAGACCATACACACCAAAACTGACCCCCAACGTTAAACCCACCCATGGTAATGTGCCACTGCGCCAGGTAATCCATGCAACCCCTGCCAATGCCAATACAATGGCTATTTTTTGCCACAACCGTAACTGTTCTTTCAGCAAGAAACAACCAAAACAAACACTAATTAGCGGCGTCATAAAATAGCCAAGGCTCGCTTCTACCAGATGACCATTATGCGTGGCCCAGACAGACACGCCCCAGTTCAGACTCAATATCGCAGCACTACACACAAAAGTGAGCAACATTTTAGGATTGTCTTTGATTTTCCTTAGCCATCCCCATTGGCGACGATACAGAAAGAAAATCGCCATTGCTGTGAATGCCCATATCAATCGTTGCACCGTCACTTCCAGTGGCGATACATGATCAAGCATTTTGAAGTACAGCGGAAACAGACTCCAGATAAAAAATGCCGAAATGGCGTACAACATGGATACTTCTCCGATATGTTCTTTTTATGGCGGCTTAGTGCATTGTTGATGATATGCATAACATCTGCTTTTTTGCAGAATAACACGCTATTGAATTAGCCTAGCCGGCAAATGATTTTTTTCTTCCGCATCAGAACAAACATAGGCATTTTGTGTTGGTGAATTCTACGCCGATACCGCCATCTTGCGTAACGCAGTTTCGTTGACTGATTCTTGTATCGCCGCCAAGGTTTGCTCCAGATGTTGCTTGACGATGTTCTCGACCTGAGTGCTGCTCTTAGTAAGGTAACCGTCTAGAATCATACCGTGCTCTTTATTGTCGGCTTGCAGAATTTGCGGATGAATAAAGATGGATAGCGACACATAAGGTTCAGCCACCATCAGCAGATTCTTGACAATCTCGTACAAACGCGATGATTCTTCGCTCATCATGAGCTGGAGATGAAACTCCCTGTTGAGCACCGACCATTGATGGGGATCGGTAGCCGCACACATTTGGTCATGGATAATTTGTGCTGCCTGCAAAGATTCAGGTGTAATCGAATTAACTGCCTTTTTCGCCAATATCGGCTCAAGCAAAATGCGTAATGCGTAAATTTCTTCCACATCATTTACCGTCAATCCTTTAACCACCACACCCTTGTTAGCATCAATCGAAACAAGCCCTTCTGAACGCAGTCCCCGAAAGGCCTCGCGCACCGGTGTGGTGCTAACACCAAAACGTTTGGCTACTTCATCCTGACGCAATTTAGCACCGGGCTGATATGTGCCGGATAAAATGTCATTCCTCAGTAAACTGAGGACATGTTGTTCGATGGTTTTAAAAACTCTCGGCATGCACAGATTGGCTATAAGTAATCGGCTAACAGGCGCAAGGGACGGTTTATACCCGTCCCCCCAGTGCGTTCTGTGCGGCTTGATGCGATCGTAGCAAAAGCACGCATCCGCATATTTTGCCCTGCAAGGCAGTCCGGTGCAAGTGTTACTGCATTATGCTGTCGCTGGTAACACGATCGGTGCTTTCAGTGTGGGCAGCATCGTGCTGAACCATTGACTTATCATCAATGTTTCCAGATCACTATTGCCACGACCAATCACTTGCACACCGAACGGCAGCAATGCATTAGAAAAACCGGATGGTATCGTCACTGCTGGCAAGCCGAGCAGAGTTGCCGGAGCACAAAATGATGCATCCCCGGTTTTTTGTAGACCTTCTAGCGCCGTGGTGGGTGAGGTAATAGTGATAATGGCATCCAGATCGCGAAAAGCATCGTCACGCTTGGCCCGTAATACATGTAACTGATTGAGTAAAACCTGATACCGGGCATCATCAATTGTGGCGCCATACGCCACGAGTTCGCGCATATAAGTACCGACCAATGCTTCTTTCCCCTTGATATCGGCAGCGATACTGACATGTCCTTCGTAGGCTAGGATATCGCTGGTTAAACGGTTGATTTCAATCATATCGATACCAAGATCAACGTCCTCACAGATGACGCCGCAGGCACCAAGACGGCACACCACCGCATCAAAGTTCTGCTGCACATCTGTGTCAACCTGAGCCCACTGGGAAGAGCGATAAATACCGATCTTGTGTGGCTTCATCCCCCTTGCATCAAATGATGATGCATCAAAAGCACGGCCTTGTACAAGGATGGCATGGCAAACTGCCGCCCAATAAACACTGGAGGTGATGAAGCCCAGATGATCCAGACTCGGCGCCAGTGCATGCACTCCAGTAGTGGGAATCAATCCGTAAGTTGGTTTGTAGCCGATCACCCCACAATACGAGGATGGACGAATCACCGAGCCAACAGTTTGCGTACCCAGAGCAATATCGACAATGCCGGCGCCTACTGCAGCAGCCGAACCACTGGAAGAGCCACCTGGAGTATGTGCAGGGTTCCAGGGATTAACGGTAGCACCTGGATCGCGCCAGGCAAATTCTGTCGTCACTGTTTTGCCAAAAATCACAGCACCGGCTGCACGTAACTTGTTGACAATCCAGGCATCCTGCTGCGGCTGGTGACCGGCAAAAACTTTAGAACCATACGTAGTCGGCATGTCGGCTGTATCGATCAAATCCTTGATTGCCACCGGTACCCCGACAAGCATATTTCCTACACTACGATCAACATTGTCATCGATAACTGCATAGGTAGCCGGGCGATAACAGAATGCGTGTAAACGGCTATCAATACGGTTGGCATTCGCAATTGCCTGCTCCAATAATATCGCAGCATGTGGCAGGGTTGACTGTAGAGTGTTAGATGTGCTCATGATTCATTCTTCAAAATAAAATGTGGCCTTAAACTACGTACCAATAATAAAACAGACCGACACGGTGTTCACCGCGCAGTCTGCCCAACTGATGTAACGATTATCGTAATTAAGGCTTACTGGCCTTTTCTGCAAAACTATTGTCGACAGCGCTTTCATAGGTCACTTCACCAGCCTTGATATTGCCGATAGACACCTGTAGATCCAGGCCTGCCTGAAATGCCTGTTTTGAAATCGATGGTGTAGCCGGATAAATTTTTTGTTCTAGCATACGCTTGACAGCCGCTTCCACCACACTCTTGTCCAGCGAGGGAAATTCAGCCACTGCGACCCGATATGCTACCTGTGGCGAAG
>JAATFN010000007.1 GCA_015655165.1 Betaproteobacteria bacterium
ACAACAGACGCACTGGGTGTAGCGCCAAATCACGTTGAAGCATTGGCATTTGCCTGGTTGGCAGAGCGTTTTACAGCCCGTGCTCCCGGCAATCTGCCAGCAGTCACAGGTGCACATGGATTCAGGATATTGGGGGCGCTCTATCCCGCATAAATACTAATGTATGCGAGATAGTGCATGAGACAGGTGGTTAATTCAACCAGCCACGGTGACGGAAATACCAAAATGGTGTAATCGCTGATGCCACCATCAATCCAATCGCCAACGGATAACCGAATGCCCAGTCAAGTTCGGGCATCAAACGGAAGTTCATCCCGTAGATACTTGCAATTAACGTAGGTGGCAAGAATGCAACAGAGGCCACAGAGAAGATTTTAATAATCTTGTTCTGGTTAATATTAATGAAACCGACTGTCGCATCCATCAAGAAGTTAATCTTGTCCGACAGAAAGTCAGTATGGCCATCAAGCGACTCGATATCACGTAAAATCTGACGCGCATCCTCGAACTGCTCCGCATTCAATAAACGCCCGCGCATCAGGAAGCTGACTGCACGGCGTGTATCCATCATATTTCGGCGAATTCGTCCGTTCAAATCTTCTTCATTGGCAATGATATTCAACGCATCTGCAGCATCCTGGTCGGTCAGCGATTTTTTAAGCACACTGTGACTGACACGCTCCAGACGCTGATAAATACCTTCCAGGACATCTGCAGAGTATTCGGCATCTGTCTCGTAAAGATCCAGCAACACATCACGATAGTCGCTAATAGAACCGGGTCTTGAGCGCGCGCGCATCCTGACCAGCCTAAACACCGGCAAGTATTCCGCATGAATAGAAAACAGGATATTACGTGCAAGAATAAACGCGACAGTCACTGTCGACGTTACCGTGTTTTCTTCATACAGGAAATCGGTACGTAAATGCAAGTCACCGTTTTCAGCTTCAAAATAACGGGCTGAAGCCTCAATATCGGAGAACTCGTCTTCATCGGGCAAAATCACACCGTAGATACTTTTGATCCAGCCACGCTCGTTTTCAGTGGCTTCGGTTAAATCTACCCAAACCGGCGCGACATTTTCCAGATCGCTACGACTCTCGATATTGACCTGATTTAGCCGACCATTTTGCAATACAAATACATTAATCATGTGATCACCATCAAGTCTTTTCATTCATAGACTGCGACACGATGCTTCGCTTTCATGTCTGACCAACTACCTGCTTACCATGTACGACATCGCACCGGTTAATCCGGAGGGTGACATAAAAACACCGCAAAGTGCCGGTGCCGTACAATAGCAAGAATAGAGATGCGCATTATCAGACCAAACATGAAATGAGCTGCAAGTGTACGTTTATCATCCTATTTGGGCAAGCCAAATGCAACAAAACGTACCCAACCGACACACGTATTTTGGCGATCAAATATGCGCGACCAACCGTATCGGCTATTTCGCCGGTAACGTAATCGAGTTCATCCAGCCTTGTATCCGTGCGGCACGGTTATTCAAATACGACGAATCCCGATGCACATCATAGTAACGCGGCTGCGGCAACATCGCTGCCAATCTGGCCGATTGCCCCATACTCAACCCTGCCGCAGTCTGGCCGTAATAATGATGGGCGGCCGCTTGCGCACCAAATACACCATGTCCCCATTCCGCCACATTCAGATAAAGCTCGAGAATGCGGCGTTTATCCAGCACCATCTCCAGCATATAGGCAATGATGGCTTCCTGCCCTTTTCTGTAATAACTGCGCTCGCCCGACAAAAACAGATTCTTGGCAAGCTGCTGCGTAATGGTAGAACCACCACGCACCACATGCCCTTTTTTAAGATTTTTCTGGTAAGCATCTTGCAACGCTTCCCAGTCAATCCCGTCATGTTCGATAAAACTAGCGTCTTCCGCGGCAATAACAGCGCGCTTTAAGTGATTGGAAATGCGTTCGTAGGGTACCCATTCGAACTGTAATTTGGCCTTCGGGTTTTTTTCCTGCAACACCGATAATTGCTCGCGCATAAAACTAGTCGATGTCGGATCGAATCGGGACCACAGCACAATTTGCAGTAAATAGTACAGTTGTAACACAATGAACAGTGTCACTGCCAGTAGGATCAATCCCACAATACCTTTGCGTACGAGTTTCATGATACGGCTTCTACGAAAGTGGTTGAACAGCCTACATGCTTGCGCGAATAGTATCCCGGATCGCTGACATATCAGGTCTTACTCCCCGCCAGAGATAAAATGCTTCTGCTGCTTGCTCGACTAGCATACCGAATCCGTCACGTACTGTCGCGCCTTGTCCGGCAGCAAACTGCATGAATAAGGTTGGCTCGCCAGCATAAACCATGTCATACGCCAACGTACCAGCACCGAATATCTGCGCACCAACCGGTGGCCTATGGGCATGTAAGCCAGCCGATGTTGCATTGATCACAATATCGAATATATCTTGTGCCACATCAAAACCACCTGCCTTGACAAACCCGTAATCACGCACCTGATCGGCCAAATCGTGTGCTTTTTCTGCTGTACGATTGACCACAACCAGCTCGCCCGGGCGTTGCTCCAGCAGTGACAGCAATGCACCACGTGCCGCGCCCCCGGCACCAATCAACAAAATACGTCGCCCGGCAAGCGCAACACCGGCACCCAGCATCAGGTCAGCGACCAATCCGGCACCATCGGTATTATCACCAATGATCCCATCTCCATCAAACTTCAAGGTATTGACTGCACCCGCAACTTGCGCGCGTTCCGTTAGCTTGGTGGCAAATGCATATGCATCCAGCTTGAAAGGTGCCGTGACATTGGCGCCCTTACCACCACGCGCGATAAATGCATTTATCGCTTGGGCAAACCCGCCAACAGGCACGAGCATGCGATCATAGTGCATATTTTGCTGTGTGATTTTTGCAAAATGCGTATGAATTTCCGGTGATTTACTATGGGCAATCGGGTTACCGATAACGACGTATTCATCCATTTTTAACAGCCTCTAATCTTATTTTCCCTGTATCTGCGCATTCAGGACATCATTCCGGGAAAAATGAAATCGCGTCACAATCTCCCATACATCATCTTTACCTGTTGTCCTCATATTTGCAGGGAGACGCTCAAATGGTGCCGAGCGTTTCACAATCGCTACAGCTGCGCGATCCAGTGCCGGGTTACCTGAGCTTCGTTCCACGCGCACACCCCCTTCTTTTTCGTAGATGGTGCCATCCTGAAATACCGGGATCGATAGCAACATATCGCCATACAGTTTTTTACCATTGACTTGGGGAAAGTTCAGTGTGCCGATTTTCTCGATTTTTTCCTGCATTTTTTTGTAATACAACGCATAACCCACCTCACGTGTACTTGGCGTAATCTGCGTTTTTTTCGGGCGTTTGTTATACGTCTCGATATCCTTGGCAATTTCCGCTTCCATACGCGCCATCACAGCAGTGATTTCTTCCGTATCTTGCGCGCTATTGACAACCGGTGCAACCGCTAGCGCCATCTTTTCGTTTAACGCCGACGTCATCACTGTTTTTTGCTGTAATTGAGACAAGATTTGCTGTTGCAAGGCTTCCAAATCAGCCACCTTACGTCTGAGTGCATTCACACTTTCACCATCTTCGAGTCGTTGCATATCCGGCAATGGCGACTTGGCACGTCCTTTATCTGCATTACCGCCGCCATCGAGATTTGTTTGTGCCAACGCCTCGGCTTTTACCGGTTTTTTCTGATGTTTGGCATTGACCAGAATCACTTCCAGACCTTGATCATCCGACTTGAAACGAAATGCATCCGGTGTCGTGAAATGCGCGAGCAAAAACACACCATGCACGACTAAGGAGATGGCCAATGCAATACTTAACGTGCGATTATCCGTAATGAATTTCACAAACAAAGTGTGTTATAAAAATGGATAACGATCAATCACCCGCACCAGCATCTGCAGATTGTTCGGGTGGCGTGTCTACTGCTGTTTGTATTGTTGCATCTTCTTGATTGTCGGCAACTTCTTCAGGTAACTCCTCACTGTTGTGCGCCTCGGTAGAGATGCCCAGAATACGTGCTTCAACTGACAAATCCACCTCATCCCAACGCAATATATCGAGTTTGACCTGCGAACCGCGTGCCAATGAAGGCATCGCAGGTAACCGGATAACCAAAGGAATATCCACCAGTCGCAAGATTTCTTCTTTTAAGACAACGGCATCCACTTGGTGTGCATTGTGTTGTTCCAGCCAGCGCAAACACCAATAACGTTCCATCGTCGACTGGAAATCTGCATACCCGGAATACGCAGCATCAAACGCCGAGACAATCGAAAACAAATCCGCATTCTTTGGTTTAAATGGTGCAGCTAACGGTGCCATCACACCATGCTCCAAACACGCTAAAATCTGCCACTGGTTCACCAGATCCGTATAACGCCGCAGTGGTGATGTACTCCAGGCATACTGATCCACACCCAAACCTTGATGCGGCGCGGCATGCGTTACCATACGCACCTGCATTTTTGTGGCCCACCCACCGGTGCCGCCACCTTGTGCGCGATAAATACCCGGCACACCATTGTCGGCCATCAATTTGCCCCAGGTACTATTAGCAAAAATCATCAGTTCGGCAACAATCTTGTCTAATGGCGCACCACGTCTTCTTCTTACAATCGACACAACATCATTGTCGACATAGAAATTGAAATCCACACGATTAGTCTGCTCCGGACGCAATCCGAAACCTTCCCGTTTTACCATGCGTGCTTTTTCCAGTACTAATGCCCATTGCCATAACACCGCAATATCGCTTTTATGTGGATAGTCCCCCAAATCCGATGCTAACGCTTCTTCTGTCACAATATCATCAAGATCATTCAAACGTAAATTGGCTGCAATCAACACCATTTCTGCTTTGGACTCTGTAGATATGACCGACCAATCATCGGTATTGACTGTCGCATACAACGACAAAGCCGGACGGGCTTGACCGGCATCCAATGTAAAACTGTTGACCAATTCATCCGGCAACATTGTAATTTTTTCGCCGGGCATGTACACCGTCGACATCCGTGCACGTGCAATTGCATCCAAGGCATCTCCTGGGCGAATCCCCAAGCCAGGTGCTGCAATATGAATACCAAATTTGATTTCTTTATCGGACAATACCGTCACAGACAATGCATCATCGATTTCGGTAGTTGTCACATCATCAATTGAAAACGCCCGAACCTCTGCCAATGGCAAAGTCGGTATAGACGGCACCACAACCTGCGCAAACCCGCTTCCTTTCGGAAAAAACTCGAGCAGGAATTTCTCGACATGCAATTGCTTGGCAGAAGCAATGCCACCCGTTGCCAACATCAGGCGTTGCGGCGTCGTTTGCAATTCCTTGCATGCCGCGTCGAGTGCTTTATATTCAATACCGTTTTTATCGGGCTTGAACAATAACTGCAACACAATTGGTGTAAATGTCTCCGGCAACTTACCGGCTTTTAATTCTTCCACATACTGCGCCTGCACAACCGCTTGCTGTTTTTTCTTTTCAATACCTGCTAATGCCGCTTTTAATGACTCCTCCGGTGCCGCCTTATAACGGCCACGTCCCTTTTTATAAAAATAAAACGGTGCGCCATGTAAACAAATCAACAAACCTGTTGCTTCTTCGGGCAACGGAGCATGACCAAAATATTCAGCGCCCAATTCGGCAAATCCGAATTCGTCAGCACCTGCGACCTCCCATAAAAAATCGATGTCGATTTCCTCGGCAATCGCACGGCCCTTCTCCATTAAGGTAACAGGGTCGGGCGACGCAAACTGCAGCAACACATCTTTCGCTTTGACTTTATTACGCTTGCCGGAGGCCAATTCAACCTGATACGCTTCGCCTTGCTGGGATAAAATAACACCGGCAATAAATGTACCGGATTCTTCAAAAAGTAAATTCATCAATATCTGACTCAATAGCCATTACACGTGTAATAGCGGGTAAAAAAATTTCTGTCACCAGCATGGCACCTCCCTTACGGCGAAACACCGAGCGACGCGCATAACGCGTTTGACCAACATCCGGTATACCCATTGCATTTGCAACACGCTGCATCAATGGATGCCCGCTATGTAATCTCGCATACTGCAACGGGTATCTGACAACACGCGCATCGGCAAACAATTTCTCGCCTAAGGGCGTGCTACCCAATACATCTAAAAAAGGCCAGTCACGGCGCATCGCCTCCGATACAACAGTCGTATACCCGTAAATAGCCGGCTGATTATCACACAACAAAATCACTTCACGCTGCATTACCCGTGTTCTGGCATCCACGCCCAATACAAGACTTTCTTCTCTCGTACACCGCCCCATTCCCTGAAACAGGCGCCGTACACCAAATACACGACTATGTGCTTTTAATTTCTTTGTCATTGACCCCGCATCAATTAACCAGCGTTGCATCGTCGGTGGTGCATCAACTGCATTGACGTGCTCAAACCAGTGTGCGTATCTTGTTTTAAGCCACATTACGCCAGAGTTTCCTTTTCATTGTCGGATTGACCTGAAACACCGCAAAACGCCAATACACCATCGGCATATGCCGCGAATTCGCTGATGCCATGGTCACTTCCTTCAATAATTATTTGCGTCGCACCTTCGTAATGCGCGACCATATTACGCCAATCCAACACTTCGTCACCCGTGGCTGCAATCAGATAATAGCGCTCTGGCCGGGTGATTTTATCGACTTCAAGTGCACGCAATTCATCAACATATTCTCTCTTGAATTCGTATGGTGCATCTGAATGGTATTGCGTTGATACCCCCACATAGGACGCCAGATCAACCGGTGCCTTGACTGCAGGATTTAACACAACAGCCCTGCAACCCAGTTTTTCTGCTAACCATGTCGCATAAAAACCGCCCAGTGAAGAACCGACAATTGTCACATCGTTAAGATTCCACCGGGCAATCCACGTCGACACCATCGCAATCGCTTCTTTGGGTGAAGCCGGCAATTGGGGACAATAATACTGGTCCTTCAATCCTAAAGCAGCCATTTTTTCTGCCAGAAGGCTGGCTTTAAACGATTGTGGCGACGATTTGAATCCGTGCAGATAGACAATCATGCCAATGCATCCAGAATTTTCTGATGCACACCACCAAAACCGCCATTACTCATAACCAATATCTGGTCGCCCGGTTGAGCAGCCACTTTAATAGCAGCGACTAACGTATCCAAATCGTCAAACGCTTGTGCTTTCTTTCCCAGCGGCGACAATGCCTCCCCCAAATTCCAACCTAGCGCTTCTTTACCTGATCCTTTGGCCCCAAATCCAAACACCAGATCGGCGTCAACCAGACTACCTGCCAATGCCGCTTTCATCGTCCCCAGCTTCATGGTGTTCGAACGCGGCTCCAACACGGCAAGAATACGTGCTTTGCCAACCTGTTTACGCAAGCCTGCCACCGTTGTTGCAATCGCAGTCGGGTGATGTGCAAAATCGTCATATACCCTGACATGATTGACCGTGCCGCGTAACTCCATGCGACGTTTGACATTCTCGAACTTGCCTAAAGACGCGATCGCTTGTGCTGGCATCACGCCCACATGGCGGGCTGCTGCAATTGCAGCCAAGGCATTCATACGGTTGTGTTCTCCGGATAAAGTCCAGTTGACAGTGCCTTGCAATTGACCATCCAAGACTACATCGAAGGCGCCATCATCGTGTGTGACCAATGCCCAACCGGCACCTTTGTCGACACCGAACATTTCTTTTTCGCTCCAGCAACCACGATCGATCACGCGTGCCAATGCAGGCTCACGCCCGTTAACAATCAGACGCCCGATACCGGGGACTGTCCGTACCAGATGGTGAAACTGGGTCTCGATAGCCTGCAAATCAGGAAAAATATCCGCGTGGTCATATTCCAGATTATTTAAAATCGCTGTTTTTGCGTGGTAATGGACAAACTTGCTGCGTTTATCAAAAAACGCAGTATCGTATTCATCCGCT
>JAATFN010000226.1 GCA_015655165.1 Betaproteobacteria bacterium
CAATGATACTGCAAACGTCACACCAATGGAGGCACCCACCATTGCCATCGCCTTGGTACGATGCTCGTCACGGGTCGAATCTGCGATCAAAGCAGTCAACGCAGCCGATATGGCACCCATTCCCTGTATAGCACGCCCGACAATAACCCAGATCATGTCGTGTGCAGAGGCGGCAATGAATGAACCCAATGCAAATAGGACCAGGCCTACAACAATGACACGTTTTCTGCCATATTTATCTGACGCCATACCAAACGGGATCTGGCCAAAACATTGCGTCAAGCCGTAAATCCCCATGGCCAAGCCGACCAATATTGTATTATCCCCGCCGGGAAGTTGGGCTGCATAGACAGAAAATACCGGCAAAATCAGAAACAACCCCAACATACGCAACGCAAAGACGCATGCCAATGACGCACTGGCACCTATCTCCTGACGAGACATACGCGTATCTATAGCAGTGTCAATAGGCTGAAAATTAATCATTCTGACTGATATGGGACTGCAATGCGCCGCCGATACTTGTTGAATATTACCAATTGCTTATCCTTAATTAAACTGATTATGGTATCAGTAATCCAATTCTGTCGACAGGGTTAGCTTTATGCGTCAATTCACAGTTGTGTTTTATCCATACAACTGTTTATAAGACAAAGTCCGATTTTTATCAAAATTCACCGGTAACATTAACTTACAATTCTTAAAACATGCGACAATTCCTGCCATTCTGGACCACTGCATACAATGACAACCATGCCTGTCACCAATTCAAGTTACACATCACGTGCACCTTCTTTTTGGCGTCTTTCCCCCGCGACATGCTGGACCTTACTCTTTCTTGCGGCGCTTGCCTTTCTGCTACCTGGTATCGTCGGGCATGGACCGTGGAAGCAGGATGAAACGTACAGTTTCGGCATTATCCACACAATGATCGAAACCGGCAATTATCTGGTGCCAACGAATGCAGGGCAACCGTTCATGGAAAAGCCGCCATTGTATTATTGGACTGCGACATTCTTTGCAAAGTTACTGTCACCGTTTCTCCCTTACCATGACGGTGCGCGTGTTGCCAGCTTGTTTTATATGGTCGTGTCACTGGTATTTATTACAAAGATTACGCGTGTTATCTGGCGTGAGAAGACAGTCTTTAATGTCCGAACCCTAGCCACACTGGCCTTGTTTGTCTCCACCATTGGCATGGTGCGTCATGCACACGACATGTTCACCGATGTCGCTTTGGTCTGCTGCAGCATCATCGCATTTTACGGTTTATTGAACATCGTCATCAACGAGCGCGACACCACCCAAACACCCCAAGCGGCAATCTGGTTTGGTGTCGGTGTCGGTGCCGCCTTGCTTGCCAAAGGTCTGTTATTACCGATTGTCTACACCGGAGTCGCTATATTGGCACCCATGTTGTTGAAAGAATGTCGATCCCGTTCCTACGCCAAGATGGTTGCCATTGCGGTATTGGTTTCATTACCGTTTTTTATTATCTGGCCAACCCTGTTAGTGCAGCACTCCATCCCCCTGTTTATGAAGTGGTTCTGGGATAATAACGTGGGTCGTTTTCTGGGCTTTTCAGTCAACGAGCTTGGTGCACAAAACACCAAGTGGCTGATCATTTCAGCGCCATTTGAAATATTGCTACCAACAACGCCATTGGTAATCTATGCGTTCTTCACTAAAGCCGGACGCCATTTCAGCGAACCCCACATTGCCTTGGCGTTGCTGTTTAGTGCCATTTCCATGATCTTATTAGGCATAGCTGCCAGCGGTCGCCACTTGTACTATCTGCCATTATCTTTCCCATTTGCGTTACTGGCCATAAATGCTATAGAGCACTTGCCGTCAAAAATCTCTGCAATATGGGATTGGTTTTCACGCATTGTGTTTGGCGGCCTGACATTATTCATCTGGGCAGCGTATATCATTTCGATGATGCCTGCCGAACAACACCATTGGCTTACGCCACTGGGGAAATGGCTGCCACTGTCATTTGTCACACCCTTTACAGTATTACCGTTTACCTTTGCAGTCGCACTGACATTAGCCTGGTTATATGTATTGACACGGTTGAAACAGTTGGGCCAATGGCGTGGTGCCTTTAGCTGGTTTGCCAACATCACATTCATGTGGGGTGTAACCTATACGGTACTGTTGCCATGGATCGATTACGCCAAAAGCTACGAATACACATACAAAACACTGGAAGATAAAATTGCACTATTATGGAACAAGCAGTCATGCATGGCCAGCGTCCGTCTGGGCGAGTCAGAAGCGCCCATGCTGTCTTATTATGTCGGTATTGTCCATACACCGATCTATACAGCATCGGCAGCAAGGTGCAATTGGCTAATCGTACAAGATGATTTGCCGATGTCTAACAAGCGAATGCAAGGCTATACATCAGACCATATCGCCACTGACACAACAGCAACAGAAGCTGCCTATTGGACAATCACCAATGAAGGTCAAGGTGAATCACAAGCGCCTTGGGCACTTTTCTGGTCAGGAGCCAGAGACGGGGACGATAGTCAATTACTACGCGTTTTTCGACGCGTCACGCCAATCATTCCATAATTTTACTTGCCACAATTGCCTTGTGATCTCTCGGTGTGCCTGAAGTCCTGTTATAGTAATGGGTTGACACACCAATCCGGTTTTAACCGGAACCATCATGCGGAAGGCATCCATGGAAGAAATTCGCATTCGCGGCGCGCGCACGCATAATCTGAAGAATATCAGTCTCGATTTGCCGCGCAACAAGTTAATTGTCATTACCGGCTTATCCGGCTCAGGCAAATCATCCCTGGCATTCGATACCCTCTACGCAGAGGGCCAGCGTCGCTATGTCGAATCATTGTCAGCCTATGCGCGCCAGTTTTTACAATTAATGGAAAAACCGGATGTCGACATGATCGAAGGCTTGTCGCCTGCGATTTCCATCGAGCAAAAAGCCACCTCGCATAACCCACGCTCGACCGTGGGTACGGTCACCGAAATTCACGACTATCTACGTTTGCTCTATGCACGCGTTGGTACACCCTATTGCCCGGATCATCCCGAGCATCCCCTGGAAGCACAATCGGTGTCCCAAATGGTCGACACAGTGCTGGCAATGCCGGAAGACACCAAGCTCATGATTTTAGCCCCGGTGATCAGTAACCGTAAGGGCGAACATGTTGACCTGTTTGAAAAAATGCAGGCACAAGGCTTTGTCCGTTTCCGTATCCAAAGCGGCACAGGCAATGCGAAAGTCTATGATGCAGACGACCTGCCCAAACTGAAAAAAACAGAAAAGCACACGATTGATGTCGTCGTTGACCGCTTAAAGATCAAAGAAGATGTGAAACAACGTCTGGCTGAAAGTTTCGAGACTGCCTTACGCTTGGCAGAAGGACGTGCTATTGCCATGGAAATGGATAGTGGCGTCGAACAATTGTTCTCCAATAAATTTGCCTGCCCGATTTGCGGTTATGCATTGCAAGAGTTGGAACCACGTCTGTTCTCTTTTAATAATCCAATGGGTGCCTGCCCGGAATGTGATGGCTTGGGTCATATCGAGTTTTTCGATCCAAAACGCATTGTTGCATTCCCTGACCTGTCATTGGCGAGTGGCGCCATTAAAGGTTGGGATCGCCGTAACCAGTTTTATTTCCAGATGCTCTCGAACCTGGCAGCATTTTATGACTTCGACCTGAATACACCGTTTAACCAGTTAACCGAACAGGCACAAAAAGTGATCCTGTACGGCTCTGGTCGGCAAACCATTCCTTTTTCCTATGTGAATGAAAAAGGCCGTGCTGTTATTCGCGAGCATACATTTGAAGGTGTCGTCGTCAACTTGCAACGCCGCTATCGTGAAACCGATTCGATGGCTGTCAAAGAAGAACTGGCAAAATTCATCAACAAGAAAGAATGTCCTTCTTGTGATGGTACCCGTTTGCGTATTGAAGCGCGTTATGTCAAAGTCGGCAGCAAAAAGCAGGAGCGAGCGATTTATGAAGTCGCTGCCACACCTTTGCGCCAAACACTATCATTTTTTCAGGACTTGAAACTGACTGGCGCAAAAAAAGAAATTGCCGACCGTATCGTCAAAGAAATCATTTCCCGTTTAACGTTCCTAAACAACGTTGGTCTGGACTACCTGTCATTAGATCGTAGTGCCGATACATTGTCAGGTGGTGAAGCACAGCGTATTCGCTTGGCATCCCAGATCGGTTCCGGGCTAACAGGTGTCATGTATGTACTGGACGAGCCATCCATCGG
>JAATFN010000306.1 GCA_015655165.1 Betaproteobacteria bacterium
ACAAAGTAATGGTTTTCGATACGTGCAAATGCCAATGCATGATGCGCATCATCAAATTCAGCAATTAATGCAGGATTAGACGTCATGGTCACGGTACTGGCTTCCCATTTGCTCCAGGCACGTGCAGCTTCAAGTTTTCTGGTTTCGTCGTCACCAGTTAACAACCGTCGGTATGCACTAATCAAATCGCCACGTTCAGACAAGGGAATTGGCGCTAAAAATGCCTCCCATCGATCAGGGCACATCCACGACGCACCGTCCTGATAATACCAGTGCAGTTCGGCCTGACGCAGCAGAAAAATACCGCGCAATACTAATTCCGTCACGCGTTCAGGATATGTCTGTGCATAGGCTAACGCCAATGTACTGCCCCATGAGCCACCAAACACCTGCCATTTATCAACGTGTAAATGGCCACGTAAACGCTCGATATCTTCAACCAGATCCCACGTAGTATTTGCATCGAGATACGCGTGTGGTATCGAGCGACCACACCCGCGTTGATCGAATAAAACAATACGGTATTTGTCAGGATTAAACAGCCGGCGATGTGTCGGTCCACATCCCCCGCCAGGTCCACCATGGAGGAACACGACTGGTTTGCCTTGCGGATTGCCGCAGACTTCCCAGTAGATCTGATGACCATCGCCGACATCGTACAAACCGCTGTCATACGGTGTAATCGGCGGATATAACACACTTGTACGCTCAAAAGTCGCAGGCTGAACCATCAGATTCTCTCCATCATAAAAACAACATTGAAACATTCTAGCACTAGCTAGGTCAGTTCACTGTCATACATCTATCGCCATGTGCCACCCGCTGTCATCATATGAAAAACACGGCGATTCGTTACCAGAAATACACTGACAATCATTATTTAAAGGATATGTGATGAAACTCGGACGCGAACAAAAGCAACTATTGATATTACGTATTTATATCGGAGTGGATTTTATCCATCATTTCGCAGAAAAACTTGGTCTGTTAGGCCAACACGCCTACCACAATGTACTCGCCTACTTTACCGGATTACACTTTCATAATCCGTCATTAATGGTACTTATTGCAGGACTATGCGAATTTGCCGCATTTGTCGGATTCACATTTGGCTTGTTTACACGCATTGCCGCAATCGGTAGTGCTGCTTATTTAATCATTTCAGGAACAGTCGGTGGGCATTTCGGCTTTGGCTTTACCTGGGCAAACGCTGGTGGTGGTTGGGAATTCCCGCTAATGTGGGCGGTATTTTGTCTAAGCTTTGTATACACAGGGGGTGGCAATGTGTCACTAGACGCCAAGCTACTTAAAAAACTGCCGAAGCGATTGAAGTTCCTGTCACAATAATCCCCTGTCATGTGCAGGATGTTTTTGACATATCGTTACCATGATATTGCCGATCTGTTTTTAACCATACAAGCTCTATGACATTAGCTTCCATGACAGTTTCTCATCATTTTTTTCTTTTGATACCTGCCTAGCGGTGTTTCATTGCATAATAGGTACTCAACTAGATGTTTTGCACCATACTTTAGAGAAACAATATGCCCAAGAAACAAGAACTGGATGAAGAAACACTGGCTTTAATCGCGTGGTGTACCGAAGTTGAAGGATATTTCGTCGCAGCCGGTGCCACAATGAATGAAGCTCAGGACTATATCGAAGAAGAAATCGAATGGTTAACTGACCTGTTCTATGACGGTATGACGCCTGAACAAGCAGCAAAAGAGGCCTTATCTGACTCATAAAGAGGACTCTTTTCACTGCATGTAAGCGCATGTCTACATGCTAACCTCTCGGTATGGTTTGCGCATACTGAGAGGTGTCGATGCAATCCCGCTACTTCGCTCTATACATTGCCCTGATCACTTTTATCGCAACCTCAGTAGCTGTTGTTGCCGGTAAGATTTCTTATTTCTGGCCTGCAATCCCGTTATTTTTCAGTATATGGGGCTGCTATAACCTTTTCCAAAGACACCATAGCATTTTACGAAACTACCCGATCATCGGGCATTTCCGTTATGCATTTGAAATGATCCGCCCGGAAATACGCCAGTACTTCCTTGAGTCCGACACGGAAGAGCAACCTTTTTCTCGTGCCCAACGCAGTGTTGTCTACCAACGCGCAAAAAACGTTCCCGACGGCCAGGCATTCGGCACAAAACAAGATGTCAAAGCCCCCGGTCATGAATGGGTGACCCATTCGATGATCCCCTCCAAAATTGATGGTCAGGATTTCAGAGTCATTATCGGCGCCAGTCGTGAACGTCCCTATTCGATGTCCGTGTTCAATATCTCTGCAATGAGTTTTGGTGCGCTATCTGCAAACGCTATCCGCGCATTGAATTGGGGAGCCAAGATGGGCAATTTTGCGCATGACACCGGTGAAGGCTCGGTGTCCAAATACCATCGTCAATATGGTGGTGACCTTGTCTGGGAAATCGGTTCTGGCTATTTTGGCTGTCGCAATGTAGATGGTACGTTCAGTAGTACAGCTTTTGCGCGTACAGCTGTTGACCCGCAAATCAAAATGATTGAAATCAAACTGTCTCAAGGTGCAAAACCGGGCCATGGCGGCATTCTTCCTGCAGCCAAAATCACGCCTGAAATCGCAGAAGCACGAGGTATACCATTAGGGAAAGACTGCATTTCTCCTTCCTCACACTCGGCATTTTCCACGCCACTCGAACTCTTGTATTTCATCGAGCATCTACGTACCATGTCCGGCGGAAAACCTACCGGATTCAAACTATGCATTGGCCATCCCTGGGAATTCATGGCGATAGCCAAAGCGATGTACGAAACAAATATTGTTCCCGATTTTATTGTTGTAGATGGTGCCGAAGGTGGTACTGGTGCGGCGCCCGTTGAATTTACCGATCATGTTGGTGCACCATTACAAGAAGGATTATTACTTGTTCACAATACATTGGTTGGCGTTGGCCTACGCGATAGAGTAAAAATCGGCGCCAGCGGAAAAATCATTACTGCATTCGACATCGCTAAAACACTCGCCATTGGTGCGGATTTTTGTAATAGTGCACGCGGCTTCATGTTCTCGATTGGCTGCGTTCAAGCAGCGACCTGTAGCAATGGGCAATGTCCATCGGGTGTCGCCACACAAGATCCATTGCGCCAACGTGCTATTGTCGTACCGGATAAAGGTGTACGTGTCGCCAATTTTCATCGCAACACATTGCATGCCTTGAAAGAACTTGTACAGGCCGCTGGCTTGCAACACCCGGGAGATTTTAAAACACACCATATCGTACGACGCATCTCAAAAAATGAAGTGCATCTGTTAAGTAATATTCTCAATCATTTAAAGCCGAATGACCTTTTAAACGGTCACCTGAAGCATTCTGTGTATGAAATCTTCTGGTCTCGTGCAAGTAGCAAAACTTTCAATCTACTGGCGCATGAGCAAAAGAAACCAAGAAAAACAACATCAATCAACACCAGAAGAAAATAAACACATCATGCCAATCATGGCGATTCTTCATTGTCCTTGTCTTTATCTTCGTTTTTTTCGTCTTTTCCGTCGCTATTCTTTATTTTTTCAGAAGCCGTATCATCTACCGGCGCCAAAAACTTTTCCGGTACGGCATTTAAGACTTCGTCGACATACACATAGACATAACCATCTTTGATCGACGCCTTATCAACAACAGCCATATCCGAAATATAATCAGACAAAGAACGATGGTTTTTATTGCATGCCATCACAAATAAATTGAGGAACAACCAACCATAACAACATAGTGCGACATATTTTCTTATCTCGGATTCGGAATCTTCAAGCGGTACCAAAACATACGTCCAGAAATACAGCATCACAACCGTCAGCAATATGAAGCTCATGCAATGTTTTAACATGATGGCATTCAAAGATGGTTTGGTACTGTCTCTCATCGCCAGACGTATACCCATAAAGAATTGCCCGGGCGTTCCGCCCAACCATTTCGGCATCAACACAAAAAAACACATATCGATACACAAACCGATCGCGGTCAACACATAGATGACAATTGTCGATATCGCCTCGGTTTCTGCTTGTACTTTTGAAAATGTAAAAAAATAACCAATCCAGCTTTTTGCCACCATGAACAATGCTGTAAAAGCAATCGATAGCAAAATGCAATCAATCAACGATGCACTAATACGTCGCCAGTAACCTGCATACGCCATTTCTGCACTCCCCGACATGCTGATGCATGGTTAAAACGAAGAAGACGACGTCGTCCATGTTTTAGGTAACTCCGGATCATCCATCGTACCATTGCGCTTAATAACAACTGTCCCGGCAATAAAGTCATGCACCACCCGACGATCTTGCCTTGAAATCAACAAATAGATACTACCCAGCCCCCAGAGCCCCAGTATCATCATCAAGGCAATAAATACGTAATAAAGGAATGCATGTGCCCTGAAAAAATAAAGACTTAGGACAATGGATGTTGAGACCAGACAAATAATCCCGTAACGCAACAATACTGCCCGCGTTGTTACAGGTTGCCCATTGGCCATCACCACTGTCATATTAAAAAGCATTTTCCCGGGGGTAGCACCATACCGCCTCAAGAAAAATACGTAATACCATAATGTGAACAGATAACCCCAGATATGCAGCCACACCAAATCGATTGATAACCGACTGAATGCCAACATCGAGAAATGATTGACGATCGGCAACATGCCCAGCAAAAATGTGATGACATAAAATACAAAGCCATCAACGATATAGGCACATAACCGTGGAAATATCCCTGCATAGACAAGCCTCATGACTTTCCTCTCGCGCATCTTCAAGGTCAATGTCTATTGTGATGGACAAGTCTAATTCACACCTAGAAGCCCCAGCAAAAATGCGACATCCTGATGCTATTTCCGATGTATTTAACGCATTCATTTCCCTCATCACACATAAAAACCACACCCTATTTCTTTATGGCATATCCGTATTGAAGACACTTTTTACAATGCAACACTGCATCGCGAATCATGAAATTAACCAGCGTTGTCGAGATATGCAGCTGTAGTGCGATCTCTCGTTGGGTCAACCCAGACAAACGATATAAAAAAAATGCGATTTGTGTTCTTTTTGGTAGTGCTGACAAGGCATGCATCAATATCGTGATCATTTGCCGTTGACTGACAATAGATTCGGGTGTTAGCAACTCATGTGCAAAACAACCTATCGATACATCTTCAGCAAACATGTTTGCCTCATATTTCAAACGCCTGTGACGATCAATCGCCAGATTACGTACCACACGGTGCAAGTAGGAGACCGGTTGCATTATATCGGCAGTCTCTACCAAGCCCGCTATTTTGACATAGGCATCCTGTACGATATCCTCGGCCCGTTGACGACAACCGACAATGCGTACTGCCGTATCAATTAAGGCAGCACGATGTTCAATCAATTGCATACACATCTGTTTTACATTGATATATCCAGACATAACCATCACCTTTAGCTTTGAATTGCAAAAAACAATGAGAATGATTTTTATTTTAATAATAAGAAAAGCTTGATCAGCTAAAGTTTCTAGATGCCAGTACTAAAAAAATAAAAACAGCGCGTGCATTGCTGCCACGCGCTGTTTATATCAAGAAAAAACCTTGCCGGTTTATTTCAAAGCAGTCAGTACGATATCTTGTGCTTCCTTAAAGATTGACTCCAGGTGGTTCGCATCTTTAAAGCTTTCACCGTAAATTTTATAAATACTTTCTGTGCCGGATGGACGGGCAGCAAACCAGCCATAGTCTGTCTCGATTTTAATGCCGCCAAATTGTTTTCCGTTCGCAGGTGCTGTTGTTAAAATCTGCTTGATCTGGTCCCCGGAAAGCGATGTTGATTTCACATTATCTGGTGACAGTTTGGAAATTTGTTTTTTTTGCTCGGGTGTTGCCGGTGCCTCGATACGGCCGTTATATACATTGCCCAGTTGTTCGGTCAGCGTCTCATACCACTGCCCCGGATCGCGTCCTGTTGTAGCGGTAATCTCAGCAGACAGCAACGCTGCAGTGATGCCGTCTTTGTCGGTACTCCAAGCTGTCCCGTTTATGCGCGAGAATGATGCACCGGCACTTTCTTCTCCTGCAAAACCCAAACTACCGCTTGCCAGACCATCGACAAACCATTTGAAGCCAATCGGCATTTCCTGTACACCACGCCCAAGTTTCGCTGCAATGCGATTGATCATCTGCGTACTGACCAATGTTTTACCGATACCGGTCGTCTTGCCCCATTGTGCACGATGCTGGAACAAATAATCGATCGCAACAGACAGATAATTATTCGATGGCATCAAGCCCGTGCTTTTGGTCACAATACCATGGCGATCATGGTCTGTATCACATGCAAACGCAATATCAAAACGGTCTTTCAATGCAATTAACTCGCTCATTGCGAATGCCGATGAAGGATCCATACGGATTTGTCCATCCCAGTCACAAGGCAGGAAACGAAAAGTCTGATCCACTTCAAGATTCAAGACATGCATATTCAGTCGATAGTGCTCGGCAATCGCAGCCCAGTAATGGACACCAGCTCCACCTAACGGGTTCACACCGATTGCAATACCGGACTTCGCAATTGCCCCCATATCCAGCACTTGATCTAACTGACCGACATAGGCACGTAGGTAATTATGTTTATGTGTATTGGACGCACGCAATGCGCGATCAAAGGCAACCCGTCTGACGTCTTTGATACTGTTTTTTAAGAGTGCATTCGCACGTTGTTCAATCCAGTTTGTAATATTTGTATCGGCTGGACCACCATTGGGGCCATTGTATTTGAAGCCACCATTGTCTGGTGGATTGTGTTATGGCGTCACTACAATACCATCGGCCAACTGATCCGGATGATGGCGGTTATGCTCCAAAATGGCATGTGACACGGCAGGTGTCGGTGTATACGGTGTCTCGTCTGCAATCATCGTGTCGACACCATTCGCGCACAATACTTCCAATGCCGAAGTAAATGCAGGATACGACAATGCATGGGTATCAATCCCCAAAAACAAAGGACCGGTAATACCCTGCTGATGACGGTATTCGCAAATCGCCTGCGTCATTGCCAACACATGCCACTCATTAAAACTGTAACGACTGGAAACACCACGATGCCCAGATGTACCGAATGCGACTTGCTGCTCGGGCAAATTCGCATCAGGTTTCAAATTATAATAATCGGTGACCAATTCGGAAACGTTTACTAAAGTGGTCGGATCGGCTCTTTTACCGGCCAAAGGACTAATATTGGTTGACATGTCTAATGTTCTTTTTTAAAAATGATGTAAGGATTCTATGCCTTTTAAGACAGTCATGTCGGCAAACGCAGCCGCCCCTTGCGGATATCATCAATAACCGGTACACAAGCCAATACAAGGAGAACCACTGCTAGCGATATGGTAAACACGCAATCCACGTACTTGAATCCATACGCGCCAATGACGCCGCCTGTCAAAAAAAGCAATACTAGCACTATTGAAAGCAACAGTTTGTGACTCTTTGTACGAATTAATCTCTTATTTTTTGTGCAGGAACCTTGACTGCAGCGGCTCATTTTCCCCAATTCAATACCAATGTCTGTCACCATACCCGTAATATGTGTCGTACGGATTTCGGACTGCGACATCATGGTAATCAACGCATTTTGCAGCCCCATCACAAAACACAATAACCACACAGTTAACGGAATAAACAACCATTCGAATCGTTCAAGCTGATTCGACATCACCCCGAAACACAATAGCAGGAGTGCTTCGAGCATGAGCGGAGCAGCATATTCGCTTTCTCGCCCCAAACTTCTATTACGTTGAATCATCAGTGTCGAGACAATTGAACCAGCAATGAACGACAGCAAGGCAGCTAACCCGGACAAGGCAAGCTTGTAATTATAAAAAGCGAGATTGTCGGCCACAGCAGAAAGAATGCCCGTCATATGGGATGTATATTGCTCTACAACAAGAAATCCACCCGCATTCGTCGCCCCGGCGATCAACGTCAGAACACCGGCCAATTGATAATTGGCGCTTCTGGTGCGTACCCTACCTGTTAATCGGCGGCTAAATGAAATCGGCATCACATCCTCACGACAAACATTTCATGGACAGTGCGGCCGATATCCCTAACTTCAGACCTCCAGCCACTCGGCAACGACGGCATCACCCTGTAGCGACTGTGGCTTTCCTTCAAACACAATCCGCCCCCGCCCCATGACGCATACCCGTTGTGCCACTTGGAGTATGAAGCTCTGCTTTTGTTCAATTAACAATATCGATACACCACTTGCACGAATACGTTCCAGATACCCGGCGACGGTATCAATCATGTGAGGCGACAATCCTTCTGTCGGCTCATCAATCAGCAATAATGACGGATTGCCCATCATCGCCCGTGACAGGCTCAATAATTGCTGCTCACCGCCTGACAATCTTCCGGCGTGAATATGTTTTCTTTTTTCCAATTGCGTGAACATGTCGTAGACACTGCCGAGTGTCCACTGGCTATGCGCACTCTGCTTATTTTGTCCAAGCAACAAATTCTGCTCGACTGTCAAAGTCGGAAATATATCCCTGCTCTCGGGTACATAGGCGATCCCTTTATTGGCGATATCATAAGTCGGCAAGCCCGTAATCTCCTCGCCACAAAAACGAATCTGCCCTGTCACACGCACCTGCGCGATAATCGCTTTTAACAAAGTGGAACGCCCGGCCCCGTTTCTACCAAGTACTCCGACAATCTCACCCGGCAACACGTGCAAATTGACACCTTGCAATATATGACTATGCCCGTAATAAGCATGCAAATCCCGGATATCCAATTGTGCTGTCATGCCGCCCCCAAATAAAGACGACTGACCTCTTTACTTGCACGCACCTGCCCGGGCGTGTCGACCATCACAAACCGCCCTTCTACCAATACGGCAATCTTGTCGGCCAATTCAAATACCACCTGCATATCATGTTCGACCATCAATAGCGTTTTACCCAACGTTACACGTCGTATCAACGCAACCATCGCCGCAGACTCCGATTTGCTCATCCCCGCTGTCGGCTCATCAAGTAAAATCACCTCGGCTCCTACCGCAATCGTAATACCAAGCTCCAGCATACGCTGCTCGGCATAGCTCAGATGAACAGCGAGTCTGTCGCTTCGATGCGATAGCCCGATCTGTGCA
>JAATFN010000295.1 GCA_015655165.1 Betaproteobacteria bacterium
CTTGACGGCAATAATTGGCGTTTGGCTGACTACGTCAAACGTGGTGGCTATGAATCGTTAAAGCGCATTCTCACTGAAAACATTACACCCGAACAAGTCATTGCCGACTTGAAAGCATCCGGCTTACGTGGTCGTGGCGGTGCAGGTTTCCCCACAGGCCTGAAGTGGAGCTTCATGCCGCGTCAGTTCCCCGGCCAAAAATATTTGGTGTGCAACTCCGATGAAGGAGAACCAGGGACATTCAAAGATCGCGATATTATCCGTTACAACCCGCATGCTTTGATTGAAGGAATGATCATTGGCGGTTATGCGATGGGTATTACCGTGGGTTACAACTACATCCACGGTGAAATCTGGCAAGCGTACGAGCGCTTTGAAGAAGCGTTGGATGAAGCGCGCGCTGCCGGTTTTTTAGGTGACAACATTTTAGGTTCCGGTACCAACTTCCAGTTGCATGCGCACCATGGTTATGGTGCGTATATTTGCGGCGAGGAAACTGCGTTGCTGGAGTCGTTGGAAGGCAAAAAAGGTCAGCCGCGCTTCAAACCGCCGTTTCCGGCAAGTTTTGGTTTGTACGGTAAACCGACAACGATTAATAATACCGAGACGTTTTCTGCTGTGCCGTTTATTTTCAAGGTTGGCCCGCAGGCGTATGCCGAGATGGGCAGACCGAATAATGGCGGCACCAAGATCTTCTCGATTTCCGGCGACGTCGAGCGTCCGGGCAACTATGAAATTCCGTTGGGCACACCGTTTGCCAAATTGCTGGAGTTGGCCGGCGGCATGCGTGGCGGTAAAAAAATCAAGGCAGTCATCCCGGGTGGATCTTCCGCACCGGTTATTCGTGGTGACGTGATGATGCAAACAGACTTGGACTACGATTCGATCGCTAAAGCGGGTTCGATGCTGGGTTCGGGTGCTGTGATCGTGATGGACGACACGCGTTGCATGGTGCGTTCGCTCTTGCGTTTATCCTACTTCTACCATGAAGAGTCTTGCGGCCAATGTACACCTTGCCGTGAAGGTACGGGCTGGATGTACCGGATGGTCAAGCGTATTGAAGAAGGTCAGGGTCGTGCTGAAGATCTGGATGTATTGAATTCGATTGCCGACAATATTCAGGGGCGTACGATTTGTGCGTTGGGAGATGCTGCAGCGATGCCGGTGCGTGCGTTCATCAAGAACTTCCGCGAAGAATTCGAGTATCACATTGAGCATAAACATTGCCTGGTACCATCTTATATCTACATTTAAGCAGTGCGCGAATTGGCCCGGTGCAGCAATGACCGGTTCATTAAGATAAAAGAATACTTAGCTAGCTTGGGCAAAAGCCATGGTTGAAATTGAAATAGACGGCAAGAAAGTTGAAGTGCAAGAGGGCAGCATGGTAATGGATGCTGCCAACGAACTCGGCACATATATTCCTCATTTCTGCTATCACAAAAAACTCTCTATTGCGGCAAACTGCCGTATGTGTCTGGTCGACGTCGAAAAAGCGCCGAAGCCTTTACCTGCATGCGCCACACCGGTGTCTGCCGGAATGATCGTGCGTACGAAAAGCGATAAAGCGGTCAAGGCACAAAAAGGCGTGATGGAATTCCTGCTGATCAACCATCCGCTGGATTGCCCGATTTGCGACCAGGGTGGCGAGTGCCAGTTGCAAGACTTGGCAGTCGGTTACGGTGGAGACGCATCGCGCTACAAGGAAGAAAAACGGGTTGTGGAGCCCAAAGATGTCGGCCCGTTGATTTCCATGAAGGAAATGAACCGTTGTATCCACTGTACACGTTGTGTACGTTTCGGCCAGGAAGTCGCTGGCGTCATGGAGCTCGGTATGTTGGGCCGTGGTGAGCACTCGGAAATCACGACATTTGTGGGCAATACAGTCAACTCCGAATTGTCCGGCAACATGATCGATTTGTGTCCTGTCGGTGCATTGACATCAAAGCCGTTCCGTTATGAAGCACGTACATGGGAATTGTCCCGTCGTAAATCTGTCAGCCCGCACGACAGTGTTGGTGCCAACTTGGTTGTTCAGGTAAAGGGCGGCAAAGTCATGCGTGTGTTGCCACTGGAAAACGAAGCGGTCAACGAATGCTGGATTTCCGACAAAGAGCGTTTTGCGTATGAAGCGTTAGGTAGTGATGACCGACTGACCCGTCCGATGTTGAAACAAGGCGGCCAATGGAAAGAAGTCGAATGGCAAGTCGCGCTGGAATATGTCGCACACGGCTTGCGTAATATCCGTCACGAACATGGTGCGAACGCGATTGCCGCATTGGGTACACCGTACTCAACACTGGAAGAATTGTCCTTGCTGCAAAAAGTGGTGCGTGGCATTGGTTCGGAAAACATCGATTTCCGTACACGTCAGTCGGACTTTGCATTGGACGGTAAAGTCACTCCTTGGCTGGGCATGTCGATTGTCGACTTTGCCCGTCTCGATCGCGTGTTGGTGGTCGGTTCTTTCTTGCGTAAAGACCATCCGTTATTGGCAGCACGTCTGCGCCAGTCTGTCAAAGCCGGTGCACAAGTGTCTGTCGTGCATGCAACCGACGACAATTTGCTGATGGCATTGACCGGCAAGATCATTGCAGCACCATCGGCATGGCTGGCGTCATTGCATCAGATCATCGCTGCTGTTGCACAAAGTAAAGGTATTGCTTTGCCAGCGGGTGTGGCAAGTGATGTCACCGATGCTGCCAAGAAAACAGCAGACAGTTTACTGGCAGGTACTGCCAAGGGTGTGTTCCTCGGTAACGCAGCAGCGCAGCATCCGCATGCATCCCAATTGCATGCCGCAGCGCAATGGATTGCCGAGCAAACGGGTGCGACACTGGGTTATCTGACAGAAGCCGGTAATACAGTTGGCGGTTATCTGGCCCAAGCGACGCCAGGCGCGGATGGTGCCAATGCGAACACGATGTTTAAATCGGCTAAAAAAGCATACCTGTTATTGAATGCCGAACCTGAATTGGACAGCTTTGATCCGCAAGCAGCACGTGCGGCGTTGCATGGTGCCGAAATGGTGGTGGTGATGTCGGCTTACAAGCATGGCGCTGACTATGCCGATGTCTTGTTGCCGATTGCACCATTTACCGAGACAGCCGGTACATTTGTGAACGCCGAAGGCCGTGCACAAAGCTTTAACGGCTCGGTCAAACCATTGGGCGAGGCACGCCCGGCTTGGAAAGTACTGCGTGTTCTGGGTAATTTATTGGGCCTGGCGAATTTCGATTACGACACATCGGAAGCAATCCGTGACGAAGTCACCGATGCGCAGACTGATTTGTCAGCACGTTTGAATAATACTGCATCGTTGGCATTGGTTGCAGCACAACCTGCCAATGCAGCATTAGAGCGCATTGCCGATGTACCGATCTACTTTGCTGATGCATTGGCGCGCCGTTCACCACCTTTGTTGCAAACGTTGGATGGGCAGGCACCGAAAGCATGGTTGTCGTCCAGCTTATCCGAAAAACTGGGCATCGTCGCTGGCGACACGGTTGCGGTCAAACAAGGTGCGGGTCGTGCGATATTGGTTGCCGGTATTGATCAGGCATTGCCCGACAATGTGGTGCGTGTTGCGGCTTCTCATGCAACGACAGCAGCGCTGGGTGGCATGTTCGGCGCAATTGTTGTGGAGAAAGCATAATGGATCAGGTAATTGCAAACATTAATGCAGTAGGGCCTACATACTTGGGTGCTTCATGGCCTTATGTCTGGACGTTTGTCTGGACGCTGGTCAAGATTTTAGTGGTGATGATTCCATTGTTGATGGCAGTGGCCTATCTGACATTGTGGGAACGTAAATTGATCGGCTGGATGCACATCCGCTTGGGACCGAATCGTACCGGGCCTGCGGGTATGCTGCAGCCGATTGCCGACGCGTTAAAGCTGATTCTAAAAGAGATTGCGGTACCAACCCGTGCCAACAAGATCTTGTTCTTCCTGGGACCGATCATGACCATTATGCCGGCACTGGTGTCATGGGTTGTGATTCCGTTTGGTCCTGAAGTCGCGTTGGCCAATATCAATGCCGGCTTGCTGTTTGTCATGGCGATTGCTTCCCTGGAAGTCTATGGCGTGATCATTTCCGGTTGGGCATCAAACTCCAAATATCCGTTTTTGGCGGCAATGCGTGCTTCGGCCCAGATGATTTCCTATGAAATTGCCATGGGTGTGTGTCTGGTTGTCGTGCTCATGGTGTCGGGCAGTTTGAATATGACCGACATCGTGTTGGGACAAACCAGGGGTTACTTTGCCGATCTGGGTATCGGGTTCCTGTCCTGGAACTGGTTACCGCTGTTGCCTGTTTTTGTGATCTATCTGATTTCCGGTGTTGCCGAAACCAACCGCCATCCGTTTGACGTGGTCGAAGGCGAGTCAGAGATCGTCGGTGGTCATATGGTCGAGTATTCAGGTATGGCATTTGCCCAGTTCTTCCTGGCTGAATACATGAACATGCTGTTGATTTCGATGCTGACGGTATTGATGTTCCTGGGCGGCTGGGGAGCCCCGATTGATGCATTGAGCTTCATTCCAGGCTGGATCTGGTTAGGGTTGAAGACATTTTTTGTCGTATCTCTGTTCATCTGGGGACGTGCTTCATTCCCGCGTTATCGCTATGACCAGATTATGCGTTTGGGTTGGAAAGTATTCATTCCGTTATCGCTGGTGTATTTGGTGATTGTTGCAGCGTGGATGCAAACACCATGGAATATTTGGATGTAAGGAGCGGCGAGGAAAATGGAAGCGATTAAGGATTTTTTTGGTAGTTTGATGCTTCGGGAACTGTTCAAGGGCATGGCCCTGACAGGCAGGTACTTGTTCGCACGCAAGATTACCGTGCAGTTCCCTGAAGAAAAAACACCACAGTCACCACGTTTTCGTGGTCTGCATGCGTTGCGTCGCTACCCGAACGGGGAAGAGCGTTGCATTGCATGCAAACTTTGCGAAGCGGTGTGTCCTGCCATGGCGATTTCGATCGAGTCGGAGCAACGTGAAGATGGTTCACGTCGCACGACACGTTACGACATTGATTTGACCAAGTGTATCTTTTGCGGATTTTGCGAAGAGTCTTGCCCGGTCGATTCGATTGTCGAGACACATGTGCTCGAATACCATGGTGAA
>JAATFN010000230.1 GCA_015655165.1 Betaproteobacteria bacterium
TATTTCCAGATCGGCGAAAGCAAATACGGCAAACCCATTATCGATCGTGTCTTGAATATCAACACCCCTTTGGATCAAGCCATGCAATGTGCATTGATTTCCATGGACTCGACATTGCGCAGCAATCTCTCGGTCGGACTGCCATTGGATGTCATGATCTATCCGGTGAACAGCTTTCAGGCCAACCAACAGTACCGCATTACAGAAACACATCCGTATTTTTCTACCATCCGTAAAATGTGGAGTGAAAGTCTGTTAAACAGCTTTATGCAACTGCCGCCTTTACAACTTCACAATTAGGCTTTGCTACTACCAGAAAACAACCACACGTCTTCTGGTACCTCATCTTGCACCGCTATTGTAGATACCGATTTTTTTGTGTTGCTCATGAGGCCCATCATGTCATCACAAAAAATAGTACTAGTACTGTCATTCAACATCAATACGACACATTCCACGCTTTTCTGCGACGGAAGGTAACAAGATCCGTCTGCGATCGTTTCAGTTGCAACAATTCGACATATATCAAGAAAAGTGTCGATCTTGAACCTGTAGACTGAAAATTCCTTCCTTGTCTTTACAGAAATCCCCCATGTCCAACGATCGCGATTATCCCGCTGTACCTAGGCGTTCTTTTCTGAAAAGTTTTGCATTGATTCCTGCCGCCCAAGCAGGCATGTTGTTTGAACAACGTCGCTTCACAGCTGACGCTGCTGCGGCGCAATACACACCGGTATTTTTCAATCAGGAGGAATGGCAATTTCTCCACATCGCCTGTGATTTACTCATCCCGCATGACGAACATGGCCCTGGCGCTATTGAACTTGGTGTGCCGGAATTTATCGATCGTCATATGCAAACGCCCTATGCTGCTGGCGATATCTGGTATATGCACGGCCCCTATCAAGCCAGCTCGACACATTTTGGTTATCAGGGAAGATTACCATTACGCGATATTTTACGCGTCGGCTTTCGTGCCATTGATGAACATTGCGGATGGAATTATGCCGGCAAAAAATTTATCCAGTTGGGCAGTGTACCGCAATCAATGGTTTTGACCGCAGCGGAAAACGGCACATTATTGTTAGACACCGTACCCGACACCGTCTTTTTTAATTGTCTCTTGAATGAAGTGCGTAACGGTTATTTTGCTGATCCCCAATATGGTGGCAACAAAGGGATGGGCGCATGGAAAATGATCGGCTATCCAGGACTGCGAGCAGACTATATCGACTGGGTCAAAGTACGTGATAGACCTTATCCGATGCCCCCTGTCAATCTGGCAGGAAAGCGAGGTTAACGATGTCTTCCACTAAAAAAAACAAGGTCGATGCCGTGATTGTCGGCATGGGATGGGTTGGCGCCATTCTCGCGAAAGAATTGACCGATGCGGGCTTACATGTGGTGGCATTAGAGCGCGGTGCCGATCGCTCTACACAAACTGATTTTTCTTATCCACGTGTTGCCGATGAATTAGCAGGTTCCGTGCATCGTCATTATCTGCAAAGTCTATCCAAAGAAACTGTGACAGTGCGTCACCGTGTGCAAGATATCGCCGTGCCATATCGCCAAATGGGCTCATTCAAACCTGGCATTGGCGTAGGTGGGGCAGGAAGCCACTGGTCGGGATGCCACTTTAGAGCACTACCGGAAGATTTTAATTTCAGAAGCAACATCGAACAACGCTACGGCAAGAAATTCATTCCCGGCAATATGACAATCCAGGATTTCCCGGTAACGTATGAAGAACTCGAACCACACTTCGACCACTTCGAGGCAGTATGCGGCACATCCGGAAAAGCCGGTGTCATCAATGGACAACCGGTTGCAGGCGGCAATCCGTTTGAAGGTTCGCGTCAACGTGAATTTCCTTTGGCACCAAACCCCGACTACCTCGGCTCGGAGCTTTTTTATAAAGCAGCGCGCGCTAATGGTTATCACCCGTATCCGATCCCCGCATCGAATGCTTCGGCGTCATATGTCAATCCTTATGGTTGCCAAATGGGGCCATGCAATTTCTGCGGTTTTTGCAGTGACTACGGTTGCTTGAATTATGCAAAAGCCAGCCCGAATGTATGCATCATGCCGGTACTGCGTTTACGTAAACAATTTGAATTACGTACGCATGCACAAGTCCTCAAAGTCAATCTGGATAGCACCAGAAAAAAAGCGACCGGGGTCACCTATCTGGATGAACAAGGTCGTGAAATCGAACAACCTGCCGATCTCGTTTTATTATGCGCATTCTCTTTATTTAATGTGCACTTGATGTTGCTCTCCGGTATTGGCCGCCCCTATGACCCGATGACAGGCAATGGCACTGTGGGACGCAATTATTCATATCAGAATATCAATCGCGTTAATCTGTTCTTTGACGAGACAGTGCATGCGAACGGTTTTATCGGCATTGGCGGTGGCGGTGCTGCCATCGACGATTTTAACGGTAACCAGCTCAATAATGCGAAGGCCGGATTTATCGGTGGCGGCATTATCTGGGCACGCCAGCCAGGTGCCGGTCCTATTCGTGGCATTGCCACACCACCTGGCACACCAACGTGGGGAAGTGACTGGAAAAAAGGGATCAAACAAGCGTTCCGGCATTCGTTTTATTACGAAGCGCAAGGTGCCTGCATGTCCTACAACGATAGTTATTTGAGCTTGGATCCTACCTACAAAGACGACTATGGGCGACCATTACTGAGAATGACATTCGACTGGCATGACAATGAAATTACCGCCTCGCAGTTCTATGTAAACAAGACATTGGACATGTCCCGGATGTTACGCCCTAAAGCAATGAAAGGCGATGCAAAAAAACCTGGTGACCATTACAACGTTACGCAATATCAGAGTACGCACACATGCGGTGGTGCCATCATGGGAGACAATCCGACCACATCGGCATTAAACCGTTACTTGCAATCATGGGATGTCTCTAATGTCTTTGTGATCGGTGCCAATGCATTTCCACAAAATAATGGCTACAACCCGACTGGTATGGTCGGCGCACTAGCCTACTGGACAGCCAAGGCCATTCGCGAAAGTTATCTTGCCAACCCCGGCCCCTTGGTGTCGAATTAATCAGGAGCCGATTGATGCTAAAACGCCACCTGTTTGTCAAACGTATTGCCATACGTGTGCTACTTGTCATTGCGACGATCGTACTCGTTTTATTTGCCTATGCAAAATGGCCCACACATACCCGTGTGCTCTCGCAAGAACAATATGCGATCGACTCTGCCAACACCAAGAAACTCATTGAAGCCGGGCGCGATGTCGCCATCACTGCCAACTGCATCGCCTGCCATAGTGCCTCTGCAAAACAACCGTTTGCAGGTGGCGTGGCCATTGCATCACCTATTGGCACGATTTACAGTACCAACATTACGCCAGACAGACAAACCGGTATCGGTTATTACAATCTGGCCGAATTTGATCGTGCACTACGTTACGGCATCTTGCCCTCCGGACGTACACTCTATCCGGCCATGCCTTATCCGTCTTATGCCAACTTGACCGATGAAGATGTCGAAGCACTGTATGTCTACATGATGAATAGTGTGAGACCGGTCAACACCAAGAACCGCAAACATGACATTGTCTGGCCATTGTCGACACAGTGGCCCTTGGCATTGTGGCGCAAGATTTTTGTATCGTCGCCCGACATTCCACCGATAGGACCTGATGTCGGTTACTACAATGATCCGGTCATAGCACGTGGTGCTTATTTGGTTCAGGCAGCTGGGCACTGCGGTAGTTGCCATACACCGCGCGGCTTCGCACTACAGGAAAAAACGGTAAATGACCGCAAGCCTTTTTATTTATCAGGTGGACAAACCATTGACGGCTGGACAGCAACGAGTTTACGTGGCAATAGCGTTGATGGACTCGGCCGCTGGAGTGAACAGGATATAATCGATACACTCAAAACAGCACGTAACAGCCACGCCGCAGTCAGCGGTACACCGATGGCCAACGTTGTCAGATACAGTACGCAATGGATGAGTGACCAAGATCTGATCGCCATCGCCAAATACCTGAAAACCCTGCCAGCATACCCGGCAGACGCACCCGATTTTTATCAGAATGACCTGACGACCCTCGCATTACGTAGTGGTCAGACGAATGGTCGAGGCCCCGAATTGTATCTCGATAATTGTGCGGCATGCCATCGTTCTGACGGCACGGGTGCCACCAATGCGTTTCCTGTCATAGCAGGTAACCCGACTGTGCTCAACGACAATCCTGCATCGTTAATTCGCCTGATTTTAACCGGCAGTACGTTACCTGCAACAGTAACCAGACCATCCAGGCTGGCAATGCCGGGTTTTGCATGGCGTCTGACCGATGAAGAGGTTGCCGAACTCGCTACGTTTGTGCGCCAGTCATGGGGTAATCAAGCCAAACCGGTCAATGACAAAGCGGTCAAAAAAATACGCCATCACATCAAAGAAGCGCCGTGACCGTCATGCACATTCTGTCAGGACACGCGCTTTTGTCGACTTGGTCATGACTGTTCCTATTACGGTAACGGATACTCTTTCAGATGCAAACGCAAAATCCGGCGTATCTCCACAATCGCCTCGGGTGTTTCCTGCACACTATGCCACGAAGGAATCACTTTTTCCGATTGCGCACCCGCTAAATGTGCACTGCCATAAGGAACAACGCCATCATCTGATTTTTCCAGAGGTAGATTGGGTGTATTGTTGCCGATGATGCTGTGGTATTGCACACTGGGTAATATTGGCAAGTTGTAGGTCATTTGCATGAAGGGATCTTTGTCGCTCAAACTGCCAATACTCGACAACGGTGTTGTCAATGTCTGATGTTTGGCCGATGCCGGATCCACGACCAGTTGTGCCACATCTTTAAACCGGTTGACCAGCGAAACAGGCAACGCGATCAAACTGGATATCCAGCGTGCGAATCTGTTTTCAGCAACAGGGGTACCGCGGTGGGGTGTCGCAATAAAAATTGCCCGGTCAACGCCTTTTAACGGTTTAAATTCACCATAAGGTCCCATATTTTTACGTAATGCATTTATCCGTTCTTCGTCTAACCCATATTTTTTTTCTATACCGTCCCACACATTGTTCGTGGAAGAAGATACCATCAGTCTAGACAATATGCCTCCCATACTATGTCCGATCAACACAATGTCTTTTGATGCTTCGGATGTACCTGTTGCATCAACATGCTTTAACGTTGCTTCAATCGCTTTCTGGATTTCGTAGTGATTGACGATCAAGGGAATATTGGTCGGATAATACACCTGCCAGATCTGGTAATGACGCCGTAATATCTCGTCTCCCAATACTTCGTTGGCCACATTAATCCATGCTTCAGGACTACTTGCCAGCCCATGCAACATGATAACAATACGACGATTCGGATCATAGGGTTGCATCAAATAGACATGCGGCTTTTCCAGCACATCGCCACGTCCTACAAGTGTTAGCAAGGCCTGTGATGCAAAACCTGAACGCGCCAGCCATAAACCATAAGCAGATGTAAAATTCGCCGCCAAGGGAATTTCAATACCTTCTAACTGGACACTATCCCGTCGATAAGGGTCATAACCGATCAATGTCACTTCATGGGTTGCTAACACCTCGTCGAGCGTTTTACCTGAGAAACTCATGACAACCGATACAGCTGGAAACGGTGTCTCGCTCCACGCGACATCCTGACTATTGCGATTGATCACCCGCTTGTCTCTGACTGCAACCAGTTCTGCACCAACGCCGTCGCGGCGATAAATATTGCGTAATCCTTTAAATGTCAGAGATGCTGCCGGCACCAGTTCTTGTGGCAACTCTGTTTTTTCATTGGAAAATCCTTGCTCGACAAAACCGTTGATCATCCACGGTCCGACAGGAAAACGGTAGTTACCATTCCCGTCCAAACTCGACGTAATATCGTCGCGATGCAAATCAAATGTTTCAATGACCACCTTTTGCACTGCAAAATTGTAATAGTCACGCACCTGCGTTTGCCGGTCTTCCAACGCCCGCATGGCCGGTTTACGTTCTGTCAAAAACAAATAGGCATACGCATAACGACCGCTTTCCACATAGGCAAGCAGTGCCTCTTCACGGCGCCAGTCACTCGCGCCCGACAAGCCCTTGGCAAGCACTAGCGCCTCTTGCAACCATAATTCGGAGAGTGCCGACAAACGCTGCTCTTCATCCATGACGCCGACTTGCATTAATGCATCTCGGCAAAGTGAAGACTGGCGTAAACACACACTGTCATCAATACCGACAACCTGCAATGCACTACGGGTAAACGTGCTTAATCTTCCGGCACTTAAAATGTCGCCGCGTCGCAACGACATATAGTCGCTCGCACCCACTTCAACCACTTTGACACCAGCACACCCAGTTAAGACAATGCCTAACAACATCCACACAAAAACACGTACAACCATGATTGATTCCCGTCCTGACACTTCCCAATTTCTTGTACGCATTCACCAACCCGCTACCGACAACAAACCATGATTATATGGATATGCGTGAACAACTTCTCGTCATATCCACCATTTTTGCGATTTTCAGATGAAAAAATCATCACCAAACGTAATAAAAAGGGTGTTTTCCCACATATTTCAGTTTTTATGCCAAAAAATACCGTTCATAAAACGATTTTTAACCGTATATAGGCAAAATTTACCAACAAATGCAGTAATCCACATCATTTTCTGCGATCTACAAACATTACCACGTCATTTGACATCATCACGCAACAACGTTATAGTAAAAACCGAACTTACTGCTGCAACTGCAAAATAGACAGGAAAGATGACATGTCTGTAGCAAGTTCTTGTAACGCCAGTGGCCACGTATTTTACTTCCAGCACTGGCGCTTTTCGGAGTCACATCAACGAGACACCGTAACGTCTGCCTGACACATCGGGCAGGTTCTAAAACCAATGTTTGCATCTGCAAAAGCACCTTTTGCAAAACGTTTTTCCACATCGGAAAACGCAGCATTCAACTATTCGTTCGTCGATACCAATGGGTATCGGGGGTAATGAAAACTCCGTAGCCACTGGCCTGTCCAGTGCTGCGTGTAGTGTCGTCACTTTTGGCGGCGCTTAAGGCTACCTGTTAACCAAAGGGGAGAACAAAGCGCATGACAGAACAAATCGTATTGGACCACGTGTTCAAAGTATTCGGGGATCGTCCTGATGATGCTTTGGCGCTTATCAATCAAGGTAAATCCAAAAACGAAGTACTGGCCGAAACAGGCCAGTCTATCGGAGTATTTGATGCCAATCTGCGCATTCATGACGGTGAAATTTTTGTCATCATGGGGCTATCGGGTTCTGGTAAATCTACACTAGTACGCTTATTAAACCGCTTAATCGAACCTACAGCGGGGAGCATTTTAATCAACGGCGAAAATATCAACGACTATTCCGAGTCCCGTTTACGCAAGTTGCGCCGCAAAGACATCAGTATGGTCTTCCAGTCATTCGCACTCATGCCGCATATGAGTGTACGCGACAATACCGCATTCGGACTGCAGTTGGCAGGTGCGAGTCGTGAAGACCAGAAAGCCGCTGCTGAAGCGGCGCTAGAGCAAGTTGGTCTAGCCGGCTGGGGCGACAGTTACCCCGATGAACTCTCGGGTGGTATGCAACAACGCGTAGGCTTAGCCCGTGCTTTGGCATCCGACCCGTCCATTCTCCTGATGGACGAAGCCTTCTCGGCACTCGATCCTATCATTCGTACTGAAATGCAAAGCGAATTACTGCGCTTGCAACAAATACGCCGACGCACCATTGTGTTCATTTCGCACGATCTGGATGAAGCCATGCGTATCGGAGACCGTATTGCCATCATGAAAGATGGCCATGTCGTCCAGATAGGCACACCAGAAGAGATCCTGCGTAACCCGGCAGACGACTATGTGCGCACCTTTGTCAAAGGTGTGGATGCTGCGGCTGTATTTAAAGCCGGTGACATTACCCGTAAAACACAAGTCGTCGTCGTCGCCGAGTCGCCCAACAAGGGTGTGCGTGCCGCATTACAAATCCTGGAAAACGAAGACCGCGACTATGCCACAGTCGTCAGCCCCAGCAACACATATCTGGGTCTGGTCTCGGTGGACTCTTTGCGTACTGCGTTAAAAGGCCATCCACAGCCTCTGGGTCTGCAACATGCATTCATTGCCGATGTCTCACCCATTGTGTCCAATTTCCCCGTCAGCGAACTGTTCGGACAAGTCGCACAAGCCCCTTATGCGTTGCCTGTTATTGATGAACATGGCCGCTATTGCGGTGCCATTAGTAAGACGACACTACTGAAATTCATGGATCGCGGTACTGCCTAATGCACATGCTGTCATGGAAATGACGACACCTGCATGACACAGTAACCCACATCGCCGTCCTATTTAACGGAGAGCAATATGGAACAAAACGACCAGTTATCACCAAACCCGCCAGCAGCTTCTGCGGATATGGCGCAGCCTGCATCCGATATGTCCGGCACAGGCGACATGCAGTGGCAAGACAATGCCACACAAGCAGTTGCAGGCGATGATCCAAGTGCTGCCTGGGGGGCACCCGTTGAGGAAAGCACAGGTGCCGACTGGATGGGTGCCACCCCAGACCCAGCACCAACTGGTGACAGCTTCCAACTTAATCAGCTCTGGGATGGTTCTCTACATATCGAGTCTGTCATCAATGACACGTTGAACTGGGTTGTCGCCCACTTCAGACCTTTCTTCCAGACGATTCGTCTACCCATCGACTCGACGTTAACATCTGTCGACACCTTGTTGCAAAGCATTCCAAGCATTGCCATGATTGTGCTACTGGGGCTATTGGCCTGGCAGTTTGCCGGCTGCGCCATTGCCATTGGCACCATCATTTCTCTGGCCATCATTGCGGTTCTCGGTATCTGGCCTGAGGCGATGACAACCTTGTCGCTGGTACTGACCTCGCTGGTCTTTTGCCTTGTGATCGGTTTGCCACTGGGCATTTTGCTGGCATCAAGCGACCGTGCACAACGCTTTACACGCCCTGTACTCGATGCGATGCAAACCACCCCGGCGTTTGTCTATCTCATACCTGTTGTAATGTTGTTCGGTATCGGCAATGTGCCTGGCGTCATTGTCACGATTGTCTTTGCATTACCGCCCCTAGTGCGGTTGGTCAATCTTGGTATCCGGCAAGTACGCCCTGACCTGATTGAAGCTTCCCGTGCTTATGGTGCATCAGGCTGGCAATTACTGACCAAAGTACAGTTGCCGCTGGCCATGCCATCGATTATGGCCGGCATTAATCAGGCACTGATGCTGTCTTTATCCATGGTTGTCATTGCATCGATGATTGCCGTAGGCGGTTTAGGTCAAATGGTCTTGCGTGGCATCGGTCGACTAGACATGGGATTGGCCACAATTGGCGGACTGGGTATCGTCTTGCTGGCAATTTCGCTTGACCGCATTACGCAGGCAATGGGACAACCGCGCCGCAATTCGCGCCACTGGTGGAAAACCGGTCCGATCGGTTTGATTGTCCAATGCCTCACAAGAGCACATCGCAGCAAACCCACTGATCAGGTAGAGCAAAACGCGTTGCACAACCCTGCCCCTTCAGCACAACAACGCTAACCATTGATGTGCCATGCAACTCAGTCCCACAATTAGAAAAAGGAATGTTATGTATTGTCTACCAACACCTCTTTTCTCCGGACATATCGGAGACACACTTGCCACTGTACGCACACGCAACTTGATGCGTAACCTATTGGCTACCAGCGCTATCGTGCTCGGCTTATCGATAACCGGCACCCAAGCAAGCGCACAGGATCTGCCTGGTAAAGGCGTCAAAGTCCAACCGATCAAGAGCTCGATTGCCGAAGAAACATTCCAGACAGTATTGGTGTCTCGTGGTTTGGAAAAACTTGGTTACGAAGTACAACCTATCAAGGAAATCGAATACGCAACAGGATTTATGGCCATTTCTAACGGCGATGCAACGTTTCTGGCGACCAACTGGGTGCCGTTGCATGATGACTTCTATAAAAATGCCGGTGGCAATGCCAAGCTCTATCGTCAAGGAACGTATGTGACCAACTCGGCACAAGGTTATCTGATCGATAAAAAGACAGCAACCGAATACAACATCACCAATATCGCACAATTGAAAGACCCGAAAATCGCCAAGCTGTTCGATACAAATGGGGATGGCAAAGCTGATCTAACAGGTTGTAACCCTGGGTGGGGATGCGAGCTGGCCATTGAGCACCAGATGGATGCCTATAAATTGCGTGATACCGTTACCCACAACCAAGGCAGCTACCCGGCATTGATTGCAGACACGATCACACGATTTAAACAGGGCCAGCCGATTTTATACTACACCTGGACCCCATACTGGGTCAGTGGCGTGTTACGTCCAGGCCAGGAAGTCGTCTGGCTGGAAGTGCCATTCTCCTCGCTGCCCGGCGAACAAGCCAAGATCGATACCAAGTTGCCGAACGGGAAAAATTATGGTTTCCCGGTCAATACACAACATATCGTCGCCAATAAGGCATTTACCGATAAAAACCCTGCTGCGGCAAAACTGTTCGAGCTGATGAAGCTGCCTGTAGGCGACATCAATGCACAAAACCTGCGTATGCGTGATGGACAAAACAAAGCAGCAGACATCGACCGCCACGTCGATGGCTGGATCAAAGGCCATCAGAAACTGTTTGACGACTGGATCACACAAGCACAAGCCGCGGCAAAATAAATCGGTATTGTCTTATTTGTAACATCAACACCCCGCGTTGCGGGGTGTTTTTTGTCAGAAACTGTCATTGATTGAAGGCACTGTCAGTGTTACCCTCGGAGAATCAATCCATTGAAATGGACTACTTCTACTCTATTCCTGCCGCCACAGCAAAGTTTGTATGCGTACCCAAAAATTTAACACTACATCGTCTGTGACACCAGTTGCAGACTCTGCTCATGATATTCGTCCAGGTCAATCGATCGAATTATTAAAAGAGCTGCATATCCTGACACGTGACGGGAAAATGAATCAGGACAGCCGTCGCAAATTAAAACAGGTCTATCATCTGTATCAATTTATCGAACCGCTATTGGAAGAATTACGTACGACACACAACGACATCAATCTGGTCGACCATGGTGCGGGCAAATCCTATCTCGGATTTATTTTATACGATTTGTTTTTTAAAACCATCGCAGGTGCACCACATATTTACGGCATCGAAACACGCGAAGAGCTCGTCAATAAATCGGAAGTCCTGGCACAGCATTTGGGTTTTACCGGTATGTCGTTTTTAAATCTCAGCGTTGCCGACTCCATTAGTTCAGCGCAATTACCCGAGCAAGTTGACATTGTGACAGCGTTGCATGCCTGCAACACGGCAACGGATGATGCGATTCATTTTGCACTGAAAAAAAAGGCGCAATATATTGTCTTGGTGCCATGCTGCCAAGCGGAAGTTGCATCGGTATTAAATCGTAATAAAGGCAAATTTCTAGGTAAAACATCATTAACAGAAATCTGGCGTCATCCATTGCACACCCGTGAATTCGGCAGCCAGCTTACGAATGTACTGCGTTGCCTGCAATTGGAAGCGCATGGCTATCAGGTGAGTGTCACCGAATTGGTTGGCTGGGAACACTCGATGAAAAACGAACTCATCATTGCAAGATTTAAAAATCTGCCAACAAAACGTCCGGCAGAAAAACTTGATGACATTTTACAAACATTGGGTCTTGAAGAAATGAAAGCGCGTTTTTTCACGACTCCATAACCTTTTATAACAAAGCTTCAGTGTTACTATTAAGCTCAGCCTGCAACATTGGCATACATAACAAAGTAGAACATAAAGGGGGTGCGTGTTCTCTCGCGCACAAACAGGAATCAGAATCGCCATTCAAAGAGCGAAATATGACATCCGCTGTTGATACCGATAAACTACTCGCAGAAAACAAGCAGCTACACATCCAGCTTCAGGATCTGTTGCATCACGCCCGTTCGAATCAGCAAATTTTTCAACGACATCTAGCATTCGATTTACGGCTGATTAGCTCGTACGATTTTAAAGAGTTCATCGAAACACTCTCGCACGTAATGCCCGATACATTTACTCTGCAAACTGTGACACTGGCATTAGTCGATGAAGGCTATCATATTCGCAGAATTCTTGCCGATCTGGAAATCGATCTGGAAGCTTTTCCGAATCTCATTTTTCTGGAAAGTCATACAGAAGCAATGTTTGATGCCCATCATCAAACATTGCCATGTGACACGATACTCGATACGTTCAATCCAGCCATACACAAAAAATTGTTTCCGACCTACAACCCAACCAGTATTGCGATTGTGCAGTTAAAACGCCAACAAAAAATCATCGGCTATCTTGGCATGGGTAGTGATCAACTGGATCGTTTCGGGCCACACCTTGCAACAGACTTCATCGAGCGTATGGCCTCTGTGACAGCAATTTGTCTGGAAAATGTCATCAACAATGAACGCCTGAAACATCTAGGCCTCACCGACTCGTTGACCGGCATTCATAACCGTCGCTATATTGACCAACGTCTGAATGAAGAAATCGCACGATCACAACGTGAACACTCTGCGCTATCTTGCTTGTATATCGACATTGATTATTTTAAAAATGTGAATGACCAGTTCGGTCACCAAAGCGGCGATATTGTACTGCGCGTTATTAGTGCCTGTATCAAAAAAGAATTACGTTTGTCCGATGCATTGGGTCGTTTTGGTGGTGAAGAATTTATTGTACTACTCAGCAACACAACATTGGATGTTGCCATTCTGATTGGCGAACGTATCCGTACCAGTATTTCCGAACAACAAGTACGTCTCGTTAAAAAGAAAAAAGTGATTTCGGTCACCGCATCCATTGGTGTGGCATGCTTAATTCCACCGGAACAAAATTTCCCAGTCGATGAACTGGCACAACAATTAATTACACAAGCAGACCAAGCACTGTATCGTGCTAAAAGCAGCGGCCGCAATTCGGTCGTCTCGTTTGACGAAGTCATACAGCCACAACAAAAGCTAGGCTAATTGTTTCCGGGTAGATACTTTATCGCGAATCAACCAAGGCGCAGCAATGATCAGGACACCGCCAACCAGATCCTGAAAACGTAATTGTGCCGAACTAAACATCCAGGCTGAAACCGACGCAATCAGAATTTCGGTCAACATCACAACCGCCGTCACATTGGCAGGCAATCTGGCAACACTGTACTGTAAACATAAGTTGGCAATGAGAAACAGCACGATCCATGCTGCTAACACCGGCAATGCCCCCGCATCTACCGCTGTGGGCCATGCAACATCGCCCACAACGCTCATGCCAATGCCCATCAGGCACGCCCATAGACCGCCACCACCGAGCATCGTGATCGCACGCGCACCATCTGAGACGCCTTGCAATCGTCGCAGCATGATATTGTTGGCGGCAAATGCCATACCACCAGCTAAAGCTACCCAGTCAACCCAGTGTGACGGCAACGGCAACCCTATATCGGGTTGATAGAGCACAATCATCGCGCCGGACAAACCCAATGTAATACGTGCAACCGCGCGTGAAGTAATCGGCTCATGCAGTACCAGGCGCGCAAGCAAAATCGCCCAGATCGGCATCAGATAAAACAATAAAATCACCCGCACGACATCTCCGAACGCCACCGCACTATTAAATGCCGTATTGGTCATGCCTGCTGCAATCGCAACTAGAATCAATGCCGGATGGCCTTTCACCTCTTGCAAGATTCTCGGACGATACATAAAGATCAATAGCGTACATCCTGTCAAAATGACAGCGGTCGCCCATACGGGATGCATTCCGTAACCACGCAATGATTTAAAGGCTGTCCACGACAAACCCCAGATAATGGTGTTGCTAATTAAAATCAGAATTGCCAGGGGAGATACCGAAGAGGGCATACACAAAAACCGGTTAGAGAAACAATCCGTGCGCGCACAAAAAACGCAAGGTCAAGCAACAGTTATATTTTTTTGGCAGTCGCTCGCAATGTTTCATATTTACCAAGCAACTGCTCACGTGTCTCGGTCCATGCAGGATTTAACGGGATACAACTGACTGGGCAAACCTGTTGACATTGTGGCTCATCGAAGTGGCCTACACATTCGGTACACTTGTGCGGATCGATTTCATAGATTTGCGAACCCATGTATATCGCCTCATTGGGACACTCGGGTTCGCAGACATCGCAATTGATGCAATCGTCGGTAATCATCAGTGCCATAACACCTCCGGTGAAACGCACAATTGTAAACACACACAAAGCAGACTATTCAACACACTTTACCTCAGGATGCATCAGACTGCAGCACCTTGGTTTTTAGCCATTTTTCCACTGACGGAAAAACAAATTTGGATACATCACCGCCTAACATCGCGATTTCACGCACAATGGTGCCTGAAATAAACTGGTACTGGTCAGACGGCGTCAAAAACAAGGTTTCGACATCGGGTAACAGATAGCGGTTCATGCCAGCCATCTGGAATTCATACTCGAAGTCGGACACGGCCCGCAAACCACGGACGATGACACGCGCATTACTTTTGCGTAAAAAATCTTTCAACAAACCGGAAAAACTTTCGACCTGCACATTGGGATAATGTCCCAATACTTCATTGGCAATCGACAAGCGCTCTTCCAAAGAAAAGAACGGCTTCTTGTTTTTACTATCGGCCACACCCACAATCACCTGATCAAAAAGTCCAGACGCACGTCTGACCAAATCTTCATGACCTCGTGTTAGTGGATCGAATGTTCCTGGATAAACGGCAATCACCATTGGTGGGCCTCCCATAATCAGACAGAACGCGCATTATGCCCCATTTCGGGCATTTTTTTGCGCTGCAATACATGATAAAACACCATGCCGGCCTTATCGGCCCGTACGACATCCCACTCCACCATCCACGGTGGCAACAATTCACCGGTTAACGGCAACTCCGCTTCCACATAAACCAAACCGTTCTCCGACAACAATTGTCCACACAATGGCATGATTTTTTCCAACCAGCCCATGTGATAAGGAGGATCAACAAAAATAACATCAAATAGTGCCGTGTTCTCGCCACTTGCAATCAATTGACGCACATTGACCAGTACATCACCGCCCAGCACATGCACCTGGTGTGCAGAAAGTTTATCCTTGGCACGCGTTAAATGGCGCAATACCGCAGGATGGTTCTCGATTAAAGTGACTGCTGCCGCGCCTCTGCTCGCAGCTTCAAAACCCAGTGCACCGGAGCCGGCAAACAAGTCCAGGCAACGCAACCGGGCCCAGCCATTACCCGATAAATGCGTTAACCAGTTAAATACCGTCTCTCGTACCCGGTCTGTTGTCGGGCGCAACCCTTCTGCTGTTAATACCGGCAAGGGTGTGCGTTTCCATTGTCCGCCAATAATACGCACCTGATGTGGCTGCCCGGCAGCGGTCTTTATGGATTGGCGCATGCTAGTTAGCCTGACCCACGACAACGACGGTCAGCTTGTCGGCTTTCACTTTACGTGCAAAAGCATCTCTGACCTGTGCTGCAGTCACATTTTTAACCTTATCTGTCCACACATCGATATAGTTCAATGGCAGATTATAGTAGGCCATCATCGCCACAAGACTCAGAATCTTGCTATTACTGTCGAGATTTAATGCAAATCCGCCAATGAGATTGTCTTTGGCCGCTTTTAATTCCGCTGATGTAGGACCTGTTTGCAAGAACGTATCCAACGTATCACGTGTCACTTTTAATGCTTCGGCGGTCTGCTCTTTTTTGGTTTGCAAGCTGATCGTAAACGGCCCTGGTTGTGCCAATGCACTAAAACCGCTGGATACCCCATATGTCAGACCACGTTTCTCGCGCACCTCGTGCATTAAACGCGATACAAAGCCACCACCACCCAAACTGTAATTACCGACCAATAACGGGAAGAAATCCTCGTCCCCGCGTACCAAGGCTGGCAGACCGATCAGAATGTGCGATTGGGAAGCCGGGTGGGCAATCCGCTTGTCACTTGCCACAGGTGGCGGTACAGGCGGCATCGCTGGCTGGGTAACGCCTTGCGGCAACTGCATCGTCAGTTGTGTGGCAATCCTGTGTGCGTCATCTTTGGATAAATCACCAACCAATGTCACCACCGCACCATTGGCGACATAGTGCTGCCGGTGAAATCCGACGATATCCTCACGTGTTAGCGCTTCTATTGTTGCCGGCGTAGCATCAAACGCATAAGGATGATTACCATACATGGCTTGTTGAAATGCTTGCCCGGCGATGACTGCCGGCTGGGTCTGGTCATCTTTCAACGCAGCAACCATGCGGGCTTTGTCACGCACTAGTGCCTCGGAAGGAAAGCTCGGATTTGCCAGCACCCGCGACAGTAAAGTGACCGCGGCAGTCCGGTCAGCTTTGTTGGACAGTACACGCAAACTCACCGCGCCCTGGTCCATACCTGCACCGCTACCATACCGGGCAACGATATCGGCAAATCCATCCAGCACTTGTGACTCAGTCAATGCCGGCAAATTGCCTTGTGCATCGACGCCACGAGTCAGCAAGGTATTGGTCATGTCAGCCAGACCGGCTTTGTCTTTCGTATCGCGGCGAGAACCTGCATCGAACTGGACACTGATGTCCACAATCGGTAACGCATGGGTTTCGACAAAATACACGCGCGCCCCGTTGTCCAGCTTCCACGTATCAATCACAGTTGCAGCATGCACTTGCGTGAGAAAAGCCGTACACACTGCAGCAAACATCATTAAATATTTTTTCATAACAAACATGTTCACACGTAGGTAAATCCGTGCTGACACAATCCTTTCAATTATCTTTCTATTGTCTTGTTCAGTGGTGTGCGTACCCATTTCAATATCGGCTCCCACTGCGCAAGATCTTTTTCCACTCTTGACGGCGCAATATCCCATAGTGTTAACCCGTAAGCTGCCAACTGCACATAATTCTGTGTATCGCGCAGATAACCCAAAACAGGTAACTTCACATCTTCGACAAAGCGCTTTAACTGCTCTGCAGAACGCGTTCTGGCATCAACCCGCATACCGACAATACCTACTGCAATGTCGTTCGGACGCGCAGCCACTTCCTGCTCCATACGTTCTAAAAACTCTTGTGCCGCGGCAATATCGAACATCGATGCCTGTAACGGAATAATCACTTTATCGGCCATATCCAGCACCTGCTGCAACGCCTGTCCATGCAGACCTGCCGGGGTATCCAGAATCACATGACTAATACCTGGCGGCGGTTTCGCAATATTGTCCTCGCTAATATCCCATGTCGCGATGGTTTTAGCCTGCTCTGGTCGAACACTCAACCAAAAGCGCGAGGATTGCTGGCGATCAATGTCACCCAACAATACGGCATGCCCTTGATTGGCAAAATACCCTGCCAGATTCGTCGACAGTGTACTTTTCCCGACACCGCCCTTCGGATTGGCAATTACAATGACTGGCATAAGACATCTCCGATAAAAATCAGCAATCTCCCCCACCACTGCTACTAAAGCAGCAATCTTACTATGCTAACGTAAATGGCCGTTTGGCGAAGCCGAAGTAGGCTGCGCCGTTGTTTTTTCTGACAGTGGTAAAGGGATGAGCGTTGCCACTGTCAAACTATCGTCTTTAAAGTATTTGCCGGCAACGTCTTTGACTTGCTGCGCGGTAACTTCCTTCAGTTTTTCAATAATACGCTCGATCTGGCGGGGCGATACGCCAACCATGGCCATCGAACCCAGCTCCGAGGCTTGTCCGAACACGGAGTCACGCTTATAAATCTGGGATGCAATCAACTGGCGCTTGACCCGTTGCAACTCTTGGTCGGACACCCCATCTTTGGCAATACGGGTGACTTCATCACGCAACAATGTCTCCAGTGTTGTCACGTCTACCCCGGCGACCGGACTACCCTCCAAGGAAAATAATGCCGGACCACGCTGCAATTCATCGTAACTGGCACCCGCACTATTGGCAACACGATCTGTTTTGACCAGTTTATTCGTCAGCCTGGCATTATCATAGCCATCCAGCACTGCGGCCAATACACTTAATGCATACACATCGCTATCTTTTTCCAGATCGCGCAATGTCGGTACTTTAAACGACAACTGGACATACGGGTTTTCTGCAGGCGCTTTCACGGACACGCGACGAATACCACGTTGCTCCGGCTCTGTCTGAGGTCTGGTGGGTATCAGTTTTTGCCTTGGGTAACCACCATAATATTTTTCGGCCAGCACCCGTACACGTTCAGCATCCACATCGCCCACCACTACCATGGTTGCATTGTTGGGAGCATACCAGCGGTGATACCAGGCTTCGACATCCTGGATTGTCAGATTTTCCAGATCATTCATCCAGCCTACAATCGGAAAATGATAAGGATGGGCAATAAAGGCAGCAGCATTTGATGCCTCGCTTAACATGCCCATCGGCTGGTCGTCGGTACGCCAGCGACGCTCTTCCATCACGACCTGGATTTCCTTGTCGAATTCGCTTTTACTGAACTGGAGATTGCCCATCCGGTCGGCTTCCAATGCCATGACGGCATCCAGACGGGACTTTTCGATTTGTTGGTAAAAGCCTGTGTAGTCGCGCGAGGTAAATGCATTCTCGCGACCGCCGAGTGAAGCCACCATGCGGCTAAACTCTCCTGCCTTATATTTTTTTGTGCCTTTGAACATCATATGTTCCAGCACGTGGGAAATACCGGTCGTACCATTGGTTTCGTCTATAGAACCCACCTTGTACCAGACCATGTGAACCACTGTGGGCGCACGTTTATCTTCCTTGATCAACAGCTTCATACCGTTTTGCAGTACGTATTCATGCACTGTTTGTGCCTGTACTGCCATAGCAGCAGTCAACATCATACAGGACAACAGGATTGTTCGAATCTTCAATGTCATAGCCATGCTCTGATAAAATGCTTGTGAAATTCGCAGTCGATGCCAGTAAAAAACATTACACTTTGTGCGTAGTTAACTTATTGTACCCTGTAGCATAGCGTACATAACGCAAGAGATCGATCCGTTACACACCAATATCTCACTGTTTACACCCATTCCGATGTTTAGTTTCTTCAAAAAAACACCAAAACCAGAGGCTAGCGCTCCCGTTAAAGAAAAAGCATCAGTTGCTGTTCCTCCTGCCAGCACGCCTCTTCCTGCGCCAACAGTCAAGCAAGATCCAGCCATAGCACCGGCAGACTTAACACCTGCGGCTTCATCATCAGCCCCGGTTCAAGCAAAGCAATCATGGTTGTCGCGCTTGAAAAGCGGGTTGTCGAAAACATCGACCAACCTGACCACCCTGTTTGTCGGCGCTAAAATCGACGATGACCTATACGAAGAGCTGGAGTCGGCATTACTCGTCTCCGACACAGGCGTTGAAGCCACGCAATATCTGCTTGACGCATTAAAGAAAAAAGTCAAAGAAGACAAATTAACTGAAAGTACGCAAGTTCGGGATGCATTAAACAGACTGCTCACCGATTTGTTAACCCCTTTGCAAAAACCCTTGGAGCTAGGCCGCCATCAACCTTTGGTGATGATGATTACAGGTGTTAACGGTGCGGGCAAAACCACGACGATCGGTAAACTGGCCAAGCATATGCAACAGCACGGTCAATCGGTATTGTTAGCTGCCGGCGACACCTTCCGTGCTGCAGCGCGTGAACAATTGGCCATTTGGGGCGAGCGTAATAACATTACGGTCATCGCACAAGAATCGGGCGACCCTGCAGCGGTAGCCTTTGACGCAGTCAGCTCCGCCCGTGCACGGGGCACTAATATCGTGATGATCGATACGGCAGGGCGTCTGCCAACCCAATTACACTTGATGGACGAATTAAAGAAAATCAAACGTGTCATTGCCAAAGGACTGGACACCGCACCGCACGAAATACTACTGGTCATTGACGGCAATACCGGCCAGAATGCCTTGGCACAGGTAAAGGCATTTGATGACGCTATTGGCTTGACCGGTCTTGTCATCACCAAACTCGACGGAACAGCCAAAGGCGGTATACTGGCCGCGATTGCAAAAACCCGCCCGATTCCGGTGTACTTTATCGGTGTGGGCGAACAAATCGAGGACTTGCAGCCCTTTAACGCAAGTGAATTTGTGAATGCGCTTTTGAACTGATTGAATGCCGTGGCACACATTAGCCGTTGTATACTGATGCAATGATTGAATTTCTTAACGTCTCCAAGCAATTCTCCCGTGACACCTATGCGTTACGGGATGTCTCCCTCTCGGTCAAACAAGGTGAACTCCTGTTTCTAGCAGGGCCTTCCGGTGCGGGCAAATCCACGCTATTGAAGATGATTGCGGCAATCGAGCGACCGACATCGGGGACACTCACCGTCAGTGGCCATGATATCGGTGCGATCAAGTCCAGTGGCCTGCCCTACCTGCGTCGCAATCTCGGTCTGATTTTCCAGCAACAGAAACTGTTACAGGACCGCAGCCTTCTGGCCAACGTCATGCTGCCGCTTCTGGTCACCGGTACAACCGGTACCGAAGCGGAAAAACGCGCACGGGCGGCACTCGACAAGGTCGGGTTACTGGATAAGGCGTCTCTGGAGCCGCAAGAACTGTCCGGTGGCGAACAACAGCGCGTGGCA
>JAATFN010000358.1 GCA_015655165.1 Betaproteobacteria bacterium
AATAAATCGGCTGGCGGCTGTAGCATTGAGACCGATGCCTCCGGATCCGGTAAATAGTGTGCAATGACTTTTAGCTTATATTGCGCTCATACGGACTAATAAAAAACACCCCAAAGGTTAGACTTGATGTCCAACTTTTGAGGTGCAATTCAGAAGCCACGGGCTTTCATCTGTTACAAAGGACAATATTAGTGCTTCGTAAGCTTTCTGGTGATGACCCATTGTTGGGTAATCGACAGAATGTTATTCACTACCCAGTACAACACCAGACCTGCCGGGAAGAAGAAGAACATCACCGAGAAGACAATCGGCATGAACATCATGATCTTCGCTTGTATCGGATCTGGCGGTGTCGGGTTCAGTTTTGTTTGAATGAACATCGATACAGCCATGACCACCGGCAAAATGTAGAACGGATCCGGTGCTGCCAGATCGTGAATCCAGCCAAGCCATGGTGCATTGCGCATTTCCACACTGGCCAACAATACCCAGTATAAGGAAATAAAGACGGGAATCTGTACCAGCATCGGTAAACATCCCCCCAGAGGATTGATTTTTTCCGACTTATACAACGCCATCATTTCCTGATTCATTTTCTGTGGTTCGCCTTTATGGCGTTCACGGATCGATTGCACCTTCGGTGCGACCGCTTTCATGCGGGCCATACTCTTGTAGCTGGCGGCAGATAACGGGAAAAACACCAGCTTGATGAACACCGTCAACAGAATAATTGTCCAGCCCCAGTTACCGACCAAGTCATAAATGTGTGACATCAACCAGAAAATCGGCTTGGCCAGAATAGTAAAGATACCGTAATCTTTGACCAATTCCAGTGTCGGTACAATCTTGACCATTTCCGAAGATACTTGCGGCCCCGAATACAACTTCACATCCATCGAGGTCGATGCGCCTGGTGCGATCGTACCCAATGGCAGCAAAGTATCAAGCGCATACAGGTTGTTGTCGATCTTGCTGGTATGTAATGTGCGCTGGATTTTTTCGGGCGGCAGGAAAGCCGATACGAAATAATGCTGCAACAGGGCTGTCCAGCCAGTATCTGTCACTGTATCGTGTGCCAGCTTGCCTTTGTCGATATCTTCAAACGTCACTTTCTGGAATTTGTTTTCTGCAGTATAGAGTGCCGGACCAGTAAATGTATGATAGAAGAAATTGTCGCCGGCAGGTTTGTTACCGTCGCGCAAAAGACGCAAATACAACTCAGGCGCAATCGGCTTGTCAGTCTCGTTGGTAACAACGTGCTGCAAATCAATCAGGTAGTTGTCCCGACTAAACGTATAAATCTTCTGGAGCTTGACACCATCCTTGACTGCATCCAGTGTCAAACGGTATGCGTTGCCGTTGTCAATCGTGGCAACACCGCCTTCGGCTGTAAAGATCGTGTTATGGTTCGGAAAATTCCCTTTGAGCAAACCTGTCTGGGCAATGTACTTGTCCTTGTCAGTCGAAGTGAACAAGATGACATTCTTCGACGCATCGTCGATTTCCTTGTGTTTTAACAGCTCCAGGCGCACTACCTGACCACCCACCGTACTGATGTCTGCTTTGACAACATCGGTTGTGATCGTGATGATCTGCCCCTTGTCAGCTACCGGTGCTTCGCTCACTTCACCGAGACCGGCATTCGGTGCCGACGCTGCACTACCTTGTGGCAGGGTATTTGTGCCACCATTGTCCGATGTAACCTTCGCCTGCTCGGTCACTGCTGGTGCCGAAGAAAACATTGATGGCTTGCCATTGTGGCGCATCCAACTGTCCCACAAAAGCAGCAAGGAGAAGGAGAATACAACCCACAGGACGGTACGTTTGATATCCATAAGAGTAGACCAATAATTCAGGGGTGACCACTGCAGCTGTGCTTAGCTACAGATGAAGATGAAGTCGGTGCTGCCGGCACGGGATCTACCCCGCCGGCATGCCATGGATGACACTTACACAGACGTTTTGTAGCGAGCAAACTGCCTTTTAAAACACCGTGCACACTGATCGCTTCGGCAGCATAATCAGAGCAACTCGGATAAAAACGGCAGTTCTGTCCAAGGAATGGACTAAGCCCTAGCTTATAAGCACGTAAGAGCAGGAGTAAAAGTCTTTTCATTTCTTATTCCCGGGAAACGCTGGTGCGTTCTCCATAAATGCAAACAACTGAGACAGTTCCTCTCGCAATGTTCGCTTTAGCAAAACATGTGTAGCAGAATCGCTTCTCGCATTGACCGGACGTGACAAACGCACGATACAGTCTACCGAGGGCAACGCTGACAGTCGGAATAACTCGCGCGCAACGCGTTTAACTGTATTGCGGGTGACCGCACGCGGTGCGAGACGTTTGGCCACAACAACCCCTAAACGAGCACAGGGCAAGTTGTTCTGGCACGCATACAGCACAAAATGTGCCGTACGATAAACAGGACGCAAACGAAAAACGGATGAAAACTCATCCGTTTTAACGATACGCTGATCGCGTGTATAGGGATGTAAAGACTCGCTAGCCACGCGATCAGCGCGCTTCCGGCTTAAGCTGCCAGACGCTTGCGGCCCTTAGCACGGCGAGCATTGATCACAGCGCGACCGCCACGGGTAGCCATACGTGCGCGAAAGCCGTGTGTACGCTTGCGACGCACAACGGAAGGTTGATAAGTACGTTTCATTATGGACTCGCTTAATCAGCAAAAAAAATTGGAAATCATTGTCTTATTGCACCGCTGCAGCCTCGCTGTAGCAGACAAAAGTCTACCACCCGCGTATCGACGCACGGTGAACCCTGAATTAGACTGCATTTTCTACTTGTTTGTCAATCACTTATGCCATTTCTTTCTGTTTTACCGCTATTTTTGACAGTTGCATAACTGACAACCTCCAGTCCATCCGGCCATCAGGCTTTGGTAGCTTGTGGCAGGTGCCGCAAGCTACCTGTAAATTGCTTGTTTTGATGCCAAATCAGCGTGTATCCCCTGTCCGGCAATCATCTTTTGATTTTTCTGCCAAATCCGGCCTATGCGCCAAATAGCACCATCTACTTGCCACCGACATACAAAGTCACCACGAGTAACCTTCTTTTCGATGCTTTGGCAAAAAGTAGCGAAATACCGGCTGAAAATATACGGCTTCAATGACATGACGACCAAATGCCAATGACAGCCAAGCTAGGTGTTATCAAAAACAGACACGTTCTTGCTGTGACTAGTTAAAACTTGCCGATAAGCAACAGATGTCTCTCCACAAAAAAAATGGTGCAATCAGACGTAAATAGCGCATCGCGGGTTTTCGGAAGAACGCGATAAAATCAACGCTTGTGCGTCAAAATCAATTTGAACATGTATGACCCGCACACTGCGACGAGCAAGCATAAAAAAAATAAAACAGAAAAACACCCTCAAGACCAGTCAATTCATAACTGCAAGCAGAGCCGTAAAATACGCATAGTTTTTATATTTCATTTATTTTTTATGCGCCCCCAAAAATATGTACTTACTGTTTAATCTTAAAAGGATTAGAATAAAAAGCAGAAGCACATTTCTGATTCAAGCACCAGACAATCGTCCCAGCACCTCTTCTTCGGTGACGCATCCTTCAAAAGACAGTAAGCAGTCAGTCCAAGTATTCAGCATTCGAAACGTATTCCACTTGTATCAACTTTGCGTGATATCAGCATTACGGAGGAAAAATGGATATTTATAGCAGCTTTGCTAGTCGGTTCGATAAAACAAAAGAGGAAGAGTTCTCTCTCGAAGAGTATTTGAATCTTTGCAAAAATGATCCCACAATTTATGCATCCTCTGCAGAGCGGATGTTAACGGCCATTGGTGAGCCGCAAAAAATCGATACACGCGAAGACACCCGCCTGTCACGAATTTTCGCCAACAAAGTCATTAAAATCTATCCTGCATTCAAAGAATTCTATGGTGCCGAAGAAGCCATCGAGCAGATTGTGTCCTACTTCCGTCACGCAGCACAAGGATTGGAAGAGAAAAAACAAATCCTGTATTTACTCGGTCCTGTAGGAGGCGGCAAATCCTCTATTGCAGAACGCTTAAAGCAATTAATGGAACAAGTGCCTTTTTACTCGATCAAAGGTTCACCGGTAAACGAATCTCCACTTGGATTATTCGATTATGATGAAGATGGTGCAATCCTGGAAGAACAATACGGTATTTCACGTCGTTATCTAAAACCGATACTTAGCCCATGGGCAGTCAAAAGATTGCACGAATTCAACGGTGATATCCGGCAATTCCGTGTCATCAAACGCTTTCCGTCTATTTTGCGGCAGATCGCCATTTCCAAAACAGAACCTGGCGACGAGAATAATCAGGATATCTCGACACTGGTGGGCAAAGTCGATATCCGTAAACTTGAACAATTTTCGCAAGATGACGCCGATGCTTACAGCTACTCCGGTGGCCTGTGTTTATCAAATCAAGGCCTGCTTGAATTCGTCGAAATGTTTAAAGCACCAATCAAGGTCTTGCACCCTTTATTGACAGCAACACAGGAAGGCAACTTTAAAGGCACAGAAGGTTTTGGTGCGATTCCATTTGATGGCGTCATTCTGGCCCACTCGAATGAATCCGAATGGAAAACATTCCGCAACAATAAAAACAACGAAGCCCTCTTAGACCGTATCTATATTGTCAAGGTACCGTACTGCCTGCGCGTATCGGAAGAAATCAAGATTTACGAGAAACTGATCCGCACATCGTCATTGGGGGCAGCCACGTGTGCGCCTGGCACCCTGAAAATGATGGCACAATTCTCTATCCTGACACGATTGGGCGAACCCGAGAACTCCAGCCTGTTTTCCAAGATGCAGGTATATGATGGCGAGAATATCAAAGATGTCGACCCCAAAGCCAAATCGTATCAGGAGTATCGCGACTATGCCGGTGTTGACGAAGGCATGAATGGTGTCTCCACACGCTTTGCCTTCAAGATTCTATCGCGGGTTTTCAACTTCGACTCGACTGAAGTCGCTGCCAATCCAGTGCACCTGATGTATGTACTGGAGCAACAAATCGAACGTGAACAATTCCCGCAGGAAACAGAGCAGAAATACCTGTCATTTGTAAAAGAAACACTCGCATCGCGTTATGCCGAATTTATTGGTAAGGAAATCCAGACAGCTTATCTGGAATCCTACTCGGAATATGGCCAGAATGTCTTTGACCGTTATGTCACCTATGCCGATTTCTGGATTCAGGACCAGGAATACCGTGACCACGATACCGGAGAAAGCTTCGATCGTTCGGCGTTAAATGCCGAACTGGAAAAAATCGAAAAACCTGCAGGGATCAGTAATCCGAAAGATTTCCGTAATGAAATTGTGAATTTTGTATTACGGGCGCGCGCGAACAACAATGGGAAAAATCCATTGTGGACCAGTTATGAGAAGCTGCGTGTTGTCATCGAGAAAAAAATGTTCTCCAATACAGAAGACCTGCTGCCGGTTATTTCCTTTAATGCAAAAGGTTCCACAGAGGAAATGCAGAAACACGAGGATTTTGTCAATCGTATGGTCAGTAAAGGATATACGCCCAAGCAGGTAAGATTACTGTGTGAGTGGTATTTGCGCGTTCGTAAAGCATCTTGATAGTTCACCACGACTAACGCGTGCTGTTTATTTTCCGGATAAACAGCACGCTTTGGCATCTCTCACCGGTGTCTTACTGCAGGAGATTTCATCTTGTTGCATCAGATCATTGACCGTCGCCTCTCTGGAAAAAACAAAAGTATCGCCAATCGCGAACGCTTTTTACGCCGTTTTAAAAATGTCATTCAACGTTCTGTTTCTGATGCGATACGCGACAGGAGTATCAAAGAGATCGAACACGAAAAAAATATTGTTATTCCTAAAAAAGATGTCTCCGAACCGACCTTTCATCACGGACGTGGTGGAAAAAATGAAATCGTACACCCTGGCAATGCAGATTATGTACAAGGGGATAAAATACCTCGCCCCTCAAGTGGAGCGGGGAAAAAAGGTAGCCAGGCCAGCAAGGAAGGAGATGGCTCGGATGATTTTATCTTCCAGCTGTCACGCGAAGAATTTATGCAATATTTCTTTGAAGACCTGGAACTGCCGCGTTTGGTGCAAACCAATCTGATGTCGATGGCAAGCTGGAAAAATGTCCGTGCAGGACATTCAATTGATGGATCACCAACCAATATCGACATTGTACGTTCATTACGCAGCTCTCTAGGTCGGCGCATTGCACTTGGTACGCCATTGGCATCCCAATTAAAAAAAATGGAACAGCGCTTAGAAGAACTCACCAAAGACGATAGCGAACATAGCGAAGAAATCGACGTGGTGGCAACAGAAATCCAGGTGCTGCGTGCACGTATCCAGCATATTCCTTTTATTGATCCCTTCGATTTACGTTACATCAATCGTGTTAAGCACCCGCAACCATCCAGTCGCGCTGTGATGTTTTGTGTCATGGATGTATCAGGATCTATGGATGAACAACGCAAAGATCTATCCAAACGATTTTTTATCTTGCTTTATTTGTTTCTCACCAGAAATTACGAGCATATCGATGTCGTATTTATCCGACATCACACACGTGCCGATGAAGTAGATGAAGATACTTTTTTCCATTCACAAGAAAGTGGCGGTACAGTTGTCTCCTCTGCATTAGAATTGATGCAAAAAATTATTGTCGAGCGCTATCCATCATCGGAATGGAATATTTATGCGGCCCAAGCTTCTGATGGTGACAACTGGAATGACGATTCCCCGAAATGCAAACAGATACTCGAAGATAAAACGTTACCCTTACTACGGTATTTTGCTTATATCCAGGTCGCAGAAGCAGAACAAAACCTATGGAATGAATATCAAAAAATTGCAGCTGGACACCCTCACTTCGCCATGAAAAAAGTGCAATCTGCCAGTGAGATCTATTCGGTATTCCGTGAACTTTTTGAGAAGCAGACAATCGCATGAGAAAAGAACCACTACCTTGCCCTTCAGACTGGACTTTTGACCTCATCGAGCGCTACAACAACGAAATTGCGCGTGTAGCAGAAAACTATCAGCTGGATATTCATCCGATCCAGCTGGAAATTATTAGTGCCGAACAGATGATGGATGCCTATTCCTCATCAGGTATGCCGGTCAATTACCGACACTGGTCATTCGGCAAGCATTTTGTGGCGACCGAGCGTGAATACAAACGTGGCCATATGGGTCTGGCCTATGAAATCGTGATTAATTCCGATCCGTGTATTGCCTATCTGATGGAAGAAAATACGATGACCATGCAGGCCTTGGTCATCGCACATGCCGCTTACGGTCACAATTCTTTTTTTAAAGGCAATTATCTATTCCAGTTATGGACAGATTCAAGTGCCATCATCGATTATCTTGTATATGCCAAAAGCTATATCGCCGAATGCGAAGAACGTCATGGTTTCGATCGCGTCGAAGAATTGCTTGATTCTTGCCATGCGTTGATGAATTATGGGGTGAATCGCTATAAACGTCCCCAACGTTTGTCTCTTGCGCAAGAGAAAGCGCAGCAACGTGAACGCGAAGCCTATCTGCAGTCGCAAATTAATGAACTATGGCGCACCCTGCCATACAAAAAAGAATCTGTCACCGAACAGCATGAACAGCGGTTCCCGACAGAGCCTGAAGAAAATCTGCTTTACTTCGTTGAAAAAAATGCGCCCCTCCTGGAACCATGGGAGCGCGAAGTGATACGTATCGTACGTAAAGTCGGACAATATTTCTATCCGCAACGACAAACCCAAGTCATGAATGAAGGCTGGGCAACCTTCTGGCATTACACCTTGTTAAATACAATGTACGATGAAGGACTGTTAACAGATGGCTTCATGATGGAATTTTTACATTCACACAGTAGTGTTGTTCTTCAACCACCGGTGACCAAACGCTATTACAATGGTATCAATCCTTATGCCTTAGGCTTTTCGATGATGAGCGATATTCGCCGTATCTGCGAAAAGCCGACGCCTGAAGATAAAGAATGGTTTCCTGATATCGTCGGCAGTAACTGGCTTGAGACCTTACAATACATCATGAGAAATTTCAAAGACGAAAGCTTTGTTGCGCAATATCTGTCACCACAATTGATACGCGAGATGCGCATGTTTTCGATTTTAGATGATGATAACCGCAGTGAACTGGAAGTGTCAGCCATTCACAATCAAAGTGGCTATCAGTATGTACGTCAAGTATTGGCCAAGCAATACGACCTGAATCACCGTGAACCCAATATCCAGGTCTGGTCAGTCGACACACGCGGCAATCGTAGCCTGACACTGCGCCATTTCCGAAGCGATGGCAGGTCTCTAGGCGACAATACCAGTGAGGTATTACGTCACATGGCGCGTCTATGGCAATTCGATGTCTATCTCGAGAGTGTCGACAGTAATGGCTATATTGTTGAACGGCACGAATGTATCAGCGACAACCGTTATGTGTTACGGTCTTGATCAATATCGTATCTCCCTTTGGTTCATCACGTGATGATGACATGATCTCTCTGCCTTTATTTCCGTTAAGCACTGTCCTCTTTCCTGGAGGGCAGTTGTCTTTGCAGGTATTCGAAGTACGTTATCTGGACATGATTCGCCAATGTATCAATAACAGCTCGACCTTTGGTGTGGTCACATTAACGTCGGGTAGCGAGATCCGCCTTCCGGGCAAAACAGAAACATTTTCTCAGGTTGGTACACTGGTCAATATACTGGAGTGGTCCTCACCACGCCCGGGTTTATTGACTGTAATCTGTGAAGGAACACGCCGTTTCCGCATTTATACTATCGAGCAACAACGGCATGGCTTGTGGACTGCAGAATATCTGGACATGATCGATAACGACAAGGATATCCCGATTCCCGATGAACTCATCGACACATCCACATCCCTGGAAAACCTGCTCTACACAATGAAAAGGCAAGGCATCGGCGAAAGCGAACTGTCGGTTGTTGCACCTTACCGGCTAAACGACTGTGGATGGGTTGCCAACCGTTGGGCAGAACTGTTACCTATTTCCTTGCCGCAAAAGCAAAACCTGCTCGCACTCGAAAACCCCCTCTTGCGACTAGAGCTCATTCAAGACGAATTAGCCGAACGGGACATGCTGACCTAGCACTGCTTGCATTTGTGCCTCTAGCGCCATATTAGGCAGCCAGAACCCCTATTTCCTTGAAGAGACCCACCAGCCCAGACCAGACAATCTGAATACCGATGCACAGCAAGATAAAGGCTGACAAACGCAACACCACCATCGTGCCCAATTTACCAAGCATGCGCACAACAGTATTTGCATAACGGCAACAGAAATAAATCCCCAGTGCCGTTAACCCGGCTCCCAATGAAATACTCCCTGCCGAAATTGTCCAGTCTACCAATCCTGTTGGTGTATTCGCACCCAATGTAATTGATGCGGCCATTGTCCCTGGACCGACTGTCAGCGGGAAACTGATCGGATAAAAGCTGCGTATCTTCCATTCTTCATCGGAAATATCGTCAGGATAGTTTTCTGCAACATGTTTGGAAATGGCAGTCTCTTGACCACTATTATTCAGTAAGCGCCAACCGACAACGGCCACCAGAATACCGCCACCAACACGTACAATGGGTAATGAGATACCGAATAAAGCCAACACATGGGAGCCGATAAAAATTGCGCCCATCAAAAGAAACCAGCAGTTAATGGCAACTTGTCTGGCAACACGTTTTTCTGTTTCTCTGGATGCGCTGCCAATCATATTGGCAAACACCGGGGTAATGCTTAATGGATTTAAAATAGGAAACAATGTGATCGGAATCAGGATTGTTTCTTTAATGAGTTCCAGCAACATAACACCCCACACTAAAATTCTTGTAAGCCCAAGCGTAACGCAAACTACGCGGGCTGTAAAACGTTACTGCGCCCCGTGTACTGTGACGCGCGTCTCATCAGGAACAAAATAATACCGACATTCAGTATATTCCAGGCAATGCCATTGATAAAAGCGGCATCATATGAGCCTGTCACATCAAAAATTTTTCCGGACAACCAGCCACCTAGTGCCATTCCCAGCAATGTACAGGTAATCACCACACCAATACGGGCACTGACACCCGACACAGGGAAATACTCGCGGACAATGATCGCATATGCCGGCACAATCCCGCCTTGCGATAAGCCAAACAGCATCGAAATCACATACAACGATGCCATACTATCGAATGGCAAGAACAACAGTAACGCCACGGTCTGCAATACCGATCCCAGCAACAATGTTTTTAATCCACCGATACGGTCACATATCACACCAGACACCAGACGACTGACAATACCGGATAACAACATTAGCGACAACATTTCGGCACCACGTGCAGCGCCATAGCCGAGACCACCACAATAAGCCACAATATGCACTTGCGGCATTGCCATCGCTACACAACATGCAATACCGGCAATACCCAAGAGACTTTGCGCTGTGCGTGTGGACAAGCCAAATGGTCGCTCCGATGGTATCGGACCTCCTGCTTTGGGCTTCAGGACCGAGGCCACAGGTGGGCGAGGACGCATACATAGTGCCATGCCACCCATAACAACAAAGCAGACGACAGCCAGTCCCATATAAGTCTGGCGCCAGCCAACTTCGGCCACAAAATGTTCAACAACCGGTGACCAGATTGCCCCACCCAAGTAGTTACCACTAGCGCATACCGCAACAGCAATACCGCGCCGTTTGGCAAACCACAATGTCGTATCTGCCATTAAGGGGGCAAATGTCGGTGCACTACCCAACAAGCCGATCAGTAATCCATGTGCCAGGGTAAACATCCAGATACTGGGCGCAAACGCTGCCAATAAGAACCCGGCTAACAGACTGACGGCACCAATCAAAAGTGGCACCATAATGCCGAAACGGTCAGCCAGGCGTCCCATCACCACACCACCAATACCAAAACCCAGCAACGTCAGTGTGTAAGGCATGGCGGCATCGGCACGCGCAACGGCAAATTCCGCTTCCACAGCAGGCAGCACCACAGGAATGGTATACATCCCACAAGCACCGATGATCATCAATACAATTGTGAACAACAGCCGGATGACTGCATAGGAAGAATCAGGTTGGTGGGTAACCGTACCTTGACTGGTTAGCATGACGACATCTCCATATCGCTGTCGTATCATCAATGTGTACGACATATCTTTTTATAATGAAATCAATATTCAAGCACATTGAAAACAGTACCATGTAACGCTTTTTGCGTCCCGCAAATAAAACAGCATACCGGCACACATTTTTTCATGTGCCCCGGTATGCTGTTCTGTCTTACTGCCATTATTGCAAATTAGGTGCCAACCAACGCTCGATATCTTCTTTAGGCACATGGCGCCGTCTGGCCATATCCTCGACCTGATCATTACCGATTTTACCTACAATGAAATACTTCGATTGCGGATGGGCAAAGTAAAAACCTGATACTGAGGCACCAGGGTACATCGCATAGGATTCGGTCACTTCCATACCGATTTCTTCACAGCGCAGCACCTTGAATGCATCGACCTTGACCGTATGCTCGGGACATGCCGGATACCCGGGAGCTGGACGAATACCAATATAACGTTCTTTAATCAAATCCTGTTTAGCGAGCTTTTCATCGGTCGCATACCCCCACAAATCGGTACGTACACGTTCATGCAAATATTCGGCAAACGCTTCTGCCAGACGATCTGCCAATGACTTCAACATAATCGACGAATAATCGTCATGCGCCTCTTCAAAACGCTTCTCGTACTTCTCGATCCCCAAACCGGCTGTTACGGCAAATAAACCGATGTAGTCTGTCACACCTGAATCTTTGGGTGCAATAAAGTCTGCCAGACATTGATTCGGACGCTGCACACCGTCAATAATTGGTCGTTCCGTTTGCTGACGCATGCCGTAATAAGTGAATGCCACCTTGTTAAGATGCTCGTCCGTGTAGATCTCGATATCATCGTCGTTCACGGTATTGGCTGGTAACAGTGCAATCACGCCATTGGCGGTCAACCATCGTCCTTCGATGATTTTTTTCAGCATGGCTTTGCCTTCTTCATACACTTTTGTCGCTTCCACACCAACCACTTCATCGGTCAGAATCGCGGGAAATGGCCCAGCCAGATCCCATGTCTGGAAGAAAGGCCCCCAGTCGATATACTCTGCAATCAATGCCAGATCGGCATTTTTAATGGTTCTGCGACCAATGAATTTCGGTTTGACC
>JAATFN010000453.1 GCA_015655165.1 Betaproteobacteria bacterium
AAAGTCGCCACCGACAATTTGATGCCGCATGTGTGCCAGTGACGGCTCGATTTGGATGACGGCATCGGCATCAATCGACTTGCGCTCGCAACCCAGTTCACGCATGAGCTTGGCCGCAGGAAGCGAGGCTTCGAATTCTTTGCTGCTGGTATAAAAATGCAAAATACCGCGGGTCAGATGATCGTATTCAATACCTGTTTCAGCACGTACCGCTTGCAAGGTCTGGCGGCTGTATTCACATAAGGCGACGATTTGACGGATATTGTCATCAGTGCGGGATGTGGTGCATTCACGCAGGAACTGTAGCGCCCATTTCCATTGCAGCCAGTTAAGACGGGGACGATAGAGTAGAGGTGCATCTTCTTTGCCGAGCCATTTCAAGATTTTCATCGGGGCAGAAGGGTTGGCCCACGGTTCGGCATGGGAAACAGAGATCTGGCAACCGTTGGCAAAGCTGGTTTCCTGCGCCGCACCGGACTGTCTGTCGATAACGGTGACATCATGTCCTTCTTTATGTAAAAACCATGCAGACGATGTGCCGATAATGCCGGCGCCTAACACGATCACTTTCATAACGGGCCTCTCTCTTTACAATATGCAAGCATTGTAGGGAGTTATGGATTTTTTAGGTGTGCAATCAATCGTTATTTTTTATTTTTTTTGAACGAAAATAATCAATTTGTATTGTTTTTTAAAAGCAATTGACCATGAAAGGTCTATTTATCAAAGTTTGACTTTCCCCATTTCTTCAGCAACAGCCCGGGATACGGTTTCGCGTAGCGCTTCTTCAAGGCCGACTTTGATTTGCTGTGTAATCTGGTCAGATAGCTGCATGACAGCGACAGACACATGTTCTTCAACTTGTTCGGCCAGACCGGGAGTGATTTTACCCAACAGATGTTGCAAGACATTCTCGCGGATTTCATGCTGCCATTGTTGCCACTGTTGTTCCGGCGAAGTGGTAGCTTGCGGTACAACAGCAGGGGTGTCGGTCTGATGGATGACATCGGTTAACACCGGGATGCCGCTATCGTCAAAGGAAGTTTTCATGTGAAGCACCTATTTACACGTGGACCGGTGGCAAAATCATGCCGCAATGCACTGGGGTGGTTAATTTCTGACAAAGTGGTTTAGCGCATAACCACGCTCTTTGTAGAAAGAGTAGCGCGAGCGGCCTGCGGCAATTTCTGTGTCGATTGTCGAGATGATTTCAATGACACGCTCGAAGCTGGCAAAATGGGCGGGAGTGTCTGCCGATAAATTAATCAATACCTGATTGTGTGGTAATGATGTGTTGTTGCTTTTGGCCAGCACAATCGGAGTTTGTGCTGCAAGCGGGTTGTCGGCTGTGACATGCGGCAGAAAGTCCAGCTCGGTAAATGTCCACAGCATGCGGTCAAGCATCGTCAAGTCCGGGTCATTGGCAACGATTACAATGCGGTTTTGGGAAGAATAGGCCTTGTGCGCCAAGCGGCAGGCATAGGCTATCTTGTTGGAGACGTTACTGTGGAAATCGATACGGGTCATGAACAAGAGTATAGGCATTTCGCCGGAAAAATAAAACCTGCAAGACAAAGAATGTCTCGCAGGTTCCACGGAAATGTTTCCGGATGTGTTGTTTGTATCGAAATTATGCTGCCATACCGCTATGGCGTAATAAGGCATCGATACTCGGTTCGCGGCCACGGAAGGCTTTGAAGGACTCAATGGCGTCGCGCGAGCCGCCAACTGCCAGAATTTCTTTCTGGAAGCGCCGGCCTGTGTCGATCGATACAATATTGCCCGAGGCAGCCGCTGCTTCTTCAAATGCACTATAGGCATCGGCAGACAGCACTTCAGCCCACTTGTAGCTATAGTAGCCTGCAGCATACCCGCCAGCAAAAATATGGCTGAATGAATGCTGGAAACGGTTAAATACGGGTGGCGTGACGACAGAAATCTTCGCGCGTACGGTATTTAATACATCCTGCACGGTTTTGGCGCCTGTTGCATCGAAATCGTCGTGAATCAACATATCAAATAACGAGAATTCGACCTGACGCAGCGTTTGCAGACCGGACTGGAAGTTTTTAGCCGCAATCATTTTGTCATACAATGCACGCGGTAAAGGCGCACCTGTGTCGACATGGGCTGTCAAGTGTTGTACAACATCCCACTCCCAGCAGAAGTTTTCCATAAACTGGGATGGTAATTCAACCGCATCCCATTCCACACCGGAGATGCCCGAGACACCGACTTCATCGACTTGCGTTAGCATATGGTGCAGGCCATGACCAAATTCGTGGAAGAGGGTGATGACTTCATCGTGTGTAAACAGGGAAGGTTTGCGTACACCATCGATAACAGCAGGCTCAGTGAAGTTGCAGACCAGATAGGCAATCGGTGTTTGTATGCCTTTATCGGTAACTTTGCGGGCGCGGGCATCATCCATCCATGCGCCGCCACGTTTGCCGTTACGGGCGTACAGGTCCAGATAGAACTGGCCAACCAGTTTGCCGTCACGCTCGATTTTGAAGAAGCGTACTTCCGACTGCCATACGGGCGCGGTGTCGGCACTGATGTTCACCGCGAACAGACGTTCGACCAGATGAAAGAGGCCACTGATGACTTTGTTTTCCGGGAAGTACTGTTTGACTTCCTGTTCGGAAAACGCGTAGCGCTGTTCACGCAGTTTTTCCGAAGCGTAGGTTGTATCCCAAGCCTCGAGCGTTTCTAGACCTAATGACGCTTTGGCAAAGGTGCGTAATTCGGCATAGTCTTTTTCACCGAAGGTACGTGCACGTTGGCCAAGATCTTCCAGAAACGCGATGACTTCTTGCGGCGAATTGGCCATTTTGGAGACCAACGACAGTTCTGCAAAGTTTTGATAACCCAGCATCTGGGCTTCTTCTTTACGTAGCGCCAGAATGTCGCGGATATTGTCCGTGTTATTCCACTCTGGCTTGGCACCTAATTCCGATGCTTTGGTCGCGTTGGCGCGATAGATTTTCTCGCGCAAGGCACGGTTATCCGCATATTGCAATACCGGGAAATAAGACGGGAAATGCAATGTGAATTTATACCCTGGCTGGTTGCTTTTTTCAGCAGCAGCTTTGGCGGCTTCCTTGACATCGTCAGGCAGACCCGACAAATCGGCTTCATTGTCGACAATCAGTGAAAAATCGTTGGTCGCATCCAGGACGTTCTCGGAAAACCGGGTTGTCAATGCGGCCAGTTTTTCCTGGATTTGCGCAAAGCGTATTTTTTTATCGTCCGGGAGTTCGGCGCCCGACAAACGGAAATCACGTACCGCATTGTCGATGACTTTTTTACGGGCGACCGATAATGTTGCGAATTCAGGACTGTTATGAATCGCTTTATATTTGTCGAATAAAGCCAGATTTTGGCCCAATCCTGTCCAGAATTCGACTAAGCGCGGCTGGTTGTCGTTATAAGCCGCACGTAATTCAGGCGTATCGACAACGGAATTCAAGTGGCCGACAACACTCCAGGCACGCCCCAGTTGCTCGGTGGCATTTTCGAGCGGTGCCACAAAATTGTCCCATGTCACCGTTGCCATCGGTTTTTCAAGTTGCGTGACCAATTCGGTCGCATTGTTCAGCAACCTATCGATGGCAGGTGTGACATGCTCGGGTTTGATCGCATCAAAGCGCGCATAGCCGGAGAAGTCTAACAGTGGATTGTCGGTCATAGTGTGTGTTGTCATAGTCGTCGTCAAACGAATAGGTGGATTAAGCTCTCTCAGCAGCTTCGATGGTGTTAACCAACAGCATGGTAATCGTCATTGGTCCGACACCACCAGGTACTGGAGTAATATAACCCGCAACGTCCTTTGCATGTTCATAATCGACGTCACCGCACAACTTGCCTTCATCAGTGCGGTTCATGCCTACATCAATGACAACAGCACCGGGTTTGATCATGTCGGCAGTCACAATATTACGTTTGCCTGTAGCAACTACTAAAATATCTGCCTGTCTGGTATGTGCGGCCAAGTCACGGGTCTTCGAATTACATATGGTGACGGTTGCACCCGCTTGCAAGAGCATCATTGCCTGTGGTTTGCCGACAATGTTCGATGCCCCGACGACGACAGCATTCGCGCCACGTATCGGGTAGTTGATCGACTCGAGCATTTTCATGACGCCATAGGGTGTGCATGGACGAAACAGTGGGTGACCAGTCATGAGCAGACCCGCGTTGCTGATATGGAAACCATCAACATCTTTCTCCGGGGCAATGGCTTCGATGACTTTATGTGTATCAATATGGGCTGGTAACGGCAACTGCACCAGAATGCCGTGTATACGGGAGTCATGGTTCAAGGCATCAATACGCGCCAACAGTTTCAGTTCTGTCAGATCGGCATCATATTTTTCGAGGACAGAATGTAGGCCATTGTCTTCGCAGGCCTTGACCTTGTTGCGTACATACACCTGGGAGGCCGGGCTGTCGCCAACCAAAATAACGGCTAAGCCT
>JAATFN010000116.1 GCA_015655165.1 Betaproteobacteria bacterium
AGCAGCACCAAGCGCTTTCAGTTCATCCTCCGTTGTATCTATCGGTAGTCCGTAGATGGCAGGAATACGGGTGCCGGTCATTGTTCCGACCAGGAAGCCAGTCAGTGCATAGTAGATGTCACGGTTTTCCTTCTTGACCGGGAAATCGGTCATTTCGAAAAGAATTTCAGCGTGCCGATGCTCGGAGATGTGCAAGCCACTGTATGGCGCGCGGCCGGTTATCGCAGCACAGAGGTCAATGAAATCACCGTATCGATTTGTCCGTGCACCCAAAACCGAGTTGGCAAAAACAATTGCGTTGGATTCAGCCCAGGCAATCTGTTGTCCTAAAGTTGGACGATTCTTAAGCTGATAGGGTGCACAGGTAAAACTCGCTTCACAACCCAGCGCGATGTGTGCCTCCATCAGACGTTTTCCGTCACTCCCCAATTGTTCATCACCTTTAAAAAGCTCAGGGTGGATGAGGTCAACGGAGCCAACATTGAGGGTTGTCGGTACAGCTACCTTGCCACGCCCTTTCACAAGACGCTCTACAAAATCCAGACTGACCTGACCATGGTAAAGGCAGCCATCGATGTGCGCGCTGCTGATGTCAATGAAAGTCCTAGCACCCATCAATGACGCCGATCTGATAAGCACACGCATGGCCAAAGCGCATGCGTCGCCATACCAACCATCCAATTTTTTTTTATCTGCTTCTGTCAGTTGAAACATTGTCTATTTACCTCGAATGAACCAGCTTCTCCAGCGACTGGTTCTATTGTGACATGTCACTAATGCCGCACGAGGCGGCATCAGGTGAATAGGTAATCGGCGACGTGTCGCCATTATCACTACGGCATGACAGGAGGGACGTATACCAAGGTCTTCGAAAGCAGCCACAGCATGAACAATACGATCGGTGTATGAATCACGCATTGCAGTGCGGTAAAGCCAACGATATCTCGCGCTTTCATACCCAGGATGCCCAGCAGCGGTAGCATCCAGAACGGGTTGACCAAATTCGGTAATGCCTCAGCTGCGTTATAAACCTGCACCGACCATCCCAGGTGCACCCCCAGCTCGTTGGCCGCTGCCAATACATATGGTGCTTCCAGCAGCCATTTTCCGCCACCGGAGGGAACGAAAAAGCCCAGTAATGCTGAATAGATACCCATAAAAACCGGATAAGTATTGGTATTGCTGACACTGATAAATGCATCAGTTAGGACATGCGCCAGTGAAGGACCTCCAACAGCAGTGGCGCCGGTGATGATGGCTGCGATCCCTCCGTACAACGGAAACTGGATCAGAATACCAGTCGTGGCTGGAACTGCCTTGGCTGCTGCGTTCAGGAAGCTCTTTGGACGCCAGTGCAACAGCAAACCAATCATCAGCAGGATGAAGTTGTAGGTGTTCAGATTAGAAATGGCCAGAATAGCGTTCTTCTCTGCGAATTCCTGGACTACCCATACTGCGCCAAGCGCCACAATTAAAATTGTCAGGACCGGACTGTATTCGAGCCACTCGCCCGGACGCTCGCGTTTTGGCAAAGTCACGGTCGACAACGAAACATCAATATCCATGTCCTGTGCCGTTTTCGCATTTTTATCAGTCGGTGCGGACCAATAACAAACACACGTCGAGACCACAATCAGGACTAACGCCATGACCCCGGATTGCCAGAGAAAGATGGTTTCAGTGAACGGGATAATACCCGAAATCGGAAGCAATGCTTTGGGAATGCTGGCGACATTTGCTTGCAGTTGTGCGGCCGCCGAGCTTAAGCCTAGTGCCCAAGTACAGCCGAGGCCTAAATAGGCTGCTGCACCGGCAGCGCGATAGTCCATGCGAATACCATCAGTTCGACGAGCGATAGCCTTGGCCAGCAGGCCACTGAAAATCAAGCTAACCGCCCAGTTGACCAGCGACATACCCATGGTCAGGAAGGCAATGAATGCAATGGCGCCACGACCAGTACGGGGCCAACTGGCCATCTTCGCGATGACCTTGGACGCTGGCGGTGAGCTGGCAATGATGTAACCACTGACGGCAACAATCATTTGCTGCAGTGTGAAGGTAATCAAACTCCAATATCCATCACCAAATGCTTTTGCCACGCTTTTGACAGGTGCGCCATTGATCAGCGCACCTGCAGCGACGATAATCACTGCCAAGGCAACAAAGACATAAGCATCCGGAAACCACTTTTCACTCCATGCAGCAAAGCGTGCCGCGATGGCAGCGAGTAGACCGTCCTTATTGCTATTTTTTTCTTGCAAACTACTTTGTTCCCCTGTAATGCTCATGTCGTGCTCCCTGTGAAGTAGACCGTTAGTTATTGAGGTCTGGAATATTTCCGGTAGACCAACGCTGCAGATGCAATGTCGGACAGTGCGGTACCAACTGCTTTGAAAACAGTAATTTGTGCGTTCGAGGTACGACCTGCCGTTGTCTGTTTACACAGCATTGGCAAGGTATTGATTTTGTCGACGTTGAGAACACCATTCTTAATCGGCGACATCAGGTCGCCTGCCTCTTCAAGAGCATCCATCGAATCCACGAAGACCGCCGCATTAGCGAACACGGCATCATCGCTTTCACGCATTTCCGGGGTAAAGCCGCCAATCATGTCGATATGAACGCCAGGACGCAGCCATTCGCCGTGAATGAGCGCTTCTCGCGACAATGTCGCGCTGGTGACAATGTCGGCTTGTTCCACTGCGCTCTTCAAGTCTTGAGCCACTTCTGCGTCAAAGCCATCGGCCTTGAGGTTGTTGACCATGTGTGCAGCCAGCGCTGCATTGATATCCCACACCTTCACTTTCTGGATGGGACGCACCGCCTTGTAGGCGTACGGCAAGTGGCTCGCTACGCGTCCCGCCCCGATAACCAAGAGGTTGGATGCGTTTTCGCGTGACAGATACGAAGCCGCGAGAGCAGACGCCGCTACAGTGCGGCGAACGGTAATCTGGTTGCCATCAATGAGCGCAAGATGCTTGCCAGTGAGGCTGTCACAGAGCAGGTAAGTGCTGTACAGACCCGGGATGTTGCGCTTGGTGTTACCCGGAAAAATAGTGACCAACTTGATGCCGATGTATTCCTCGGACCAGCTAGGCATCAGTAGCAACGTTGCAGTAGTGCCATCCGGCTGCGGCAAAAAGTGGTGATGGCGTAGCGGAACATGGATTTCTGCTGCAAACGCTGCGCGCAATGTCTCAATTAACTCCGGAAATTCGAGGAGCTGGCGAGTTTGGTCGCTGTTGATGTTTAAAAGAATGTCTGGTGAAGTCATAACGTACCTTGATTTCGATTAGCAAAAGTTTTTAATGCACGGGCCGGCCTACCTGTGGGGACAACGTCATGTCCTCAGATCGAACCACTTATTATTAAAGTGGAACGGCATAGAACAATTCAGCCCTTAATTGGTAAATTTAATTAGCCAGAATCGTGCCACGGCAATATTAACAGGGGATTATGCTGAAAATACAGCATAAATTGGATAAATTTCAAACCATTTTAGGTTAACCAGGTCATTAATTGGTGCAGAAATGCACCGCAATCGTGCGAAAACGATAACTCCCTTAGAGGTCACGAACCTTGATAAACTTGTGGCATTGCGAATTGCGAAATCAAAAAGATGATGAACACCGACATTCACCCCGGCTCTGGCGACTTCAAAGTCAGACAGGTATATGAGCAGGTTGCCGACACAATCAAGGTTGGCATCCTCAACGGCACATACAGAGAAGGTGCCAGGCTGCCGTCCGAGCGAGAGCTTGCATCCCGCCTGAAAGTAAGCCGTCCAGCGGTGCGTGAAGCCATTGGGGCACTGCAAAACGAAGGGCATGTCATTACACGTCGCGGCTCAGGTACCTACGTGACAGCTCCCCTGACACAAGTAGCAACAACGCAACTCATGCAGGCAACGTCACGCGATGCTGACATTAGTCCCATATCCATTCTCGAAGTCCGGATGATTATTGAGCCTGCCATCGCACGCATGGCAGCCCGACACAAAATGCGAGATGAAATGGCAGAGCACTATCTCAATGTGATGGACAGCATGAGCAATGTGACCAAACCGGAGGACCAGTTTGTGTGGGGGGAGGCCGATGGCAAGTTTCATCATCAGTTGGCAGTCATGACCAAAGATGCATTGATGTTGAAAATTGCGGATGAAATTGCGAAAAGTGTAGAACAACCTCTATGGAACCGGCTGCGCGACGATGGCATCTATGACCCCATGCGCATGCGACTTTATGTGGCCGAACACCGGCTTATTTATGAGGCCATCGTAACCGGTGATGGAGATGCCGCTGCCTTCTATGTTGAAGGGCATCTAAAACGCGTATATCGCGACTTTGTCGCACAAGAAGAGTGAGCATTGATTACCTGCAGCAAGCCCGATTGTCGATCTTAAGCGCGGGGATGCCAAGAAAACATCCATCCAGGGATGGATCACTTCTCAGTCGTTCCTTTGCGTCAGCCAGATAGTGTGCCCATGACAGTCGGGATCTTCAGACACCATGTTTACAACACTGAACCCTTGCTCCTGCAAAAGCTGCCTGTATTCTTCCGGCGCCAGACTGGCATGATAAAGGGCTTCGCCTTCGAATGTACCGATCGCCTCGCCGTTGCCGGGGCCACTGGTGAACATCAATACGGCTTTGGGACTGACGTGTTGTCGAAATATGGCAAACATCTTGTACTGATCTTCACGCGTCAGATGGAAAAAACTGTCCCAGGCAATGAGTCCGTCAAACCGATCCGGCAGCGCCAATGCGCGCATATCTGCCTGCACCCAATGATGCTGAGGAAAACGTTGCAGACAGTCGTCAATCATCCGTTTTGAGCTATCCACGCCGGTGACCTGACATCCTTGGTGAATCAAGTAATCAGCTATTGGCATGCCATTGCCGCAGCCAATATCCAGGATCCGTGGGTTAGCGGGCAAGAGATTCAAAAAACTGTCCAGCCAGGGTTGTTCAAACAGATGCGTTGACCGTTGTTGCCCAAAGGCCTTGGCATGCCGTTCATAGATACCAATGATGTTTTTTGCTAGCGGATTAGTCATCCAGTCCTCCTCTTGGTTCACTCTGGAAACCCAAGGTATCAAAGAATCCCCAGAAACTGCTACTGATGATGTTATCACCCAATCTTCTGATGTATACGCGCCCGATGTCATCTTCCAATCCGTTAAACGGCACAACCCATATAAAAACGATTCATTCAAAAAAAAAATCATCAACCTGAACCGTCAGGTTGATGAAAAATAACATCCATAGGAAAGTTAACTCAAATAGGTAAATTACATGACTGTTGTAACAGCGTGCTGTGGCCGCTCTTCCACAGTCAATTTGAACACATCAGACCGTGCGTAATGCCCGG
>JAATFN010000425.1 GCA_015655165.1 Betaproteobacteria bacterium
CCGAGGTTGGACAACGGATGCACGTCATAGTCAGCGTCAGACGATTACCGTTGATGCTGGTCTGGGGGGGAATGTTGAGCTTGCCATTGTCAACAGCATGATTGCCTTAATTCGAAAATATTACCAAGGCGACTTTAATTGGGACTCACAAAGACTTGGCCGTGTCGTGACACTATCAGCGCGCCCAGAAGATACTGCGGGTTTACAAAAATTCTTGATGGACGAATTTTTTGATGGCTGAGTGAAAGGACGCTGGCAGTCATATTGTTGTCATTTTAACGTTGTAACGTATCTCAAAAGAGGCTAATCGCTTCAAATATTGCAAGTAAGAGATTTTATTGCTATAATGCAATTCCTTGGGAAAGGCAACTGTGGTTTCTGCAGTTGGGTTGTTAGGGAAAAGTCTCTTCAGTCGTCCAGTACGACGTGAGGAGGGATAATTGAGTAGATTCTTTCACGGCGGTGTCACTTTCCAGATAGGTCTGGATGTCGCGAGTCTTCTCAAATATCATCTAAAAAACAGTCTTGGCTCTTTATGTGCCCAGACTGTTTTTTTATCCACGATGTTTTCATTGGTACGATGGCAGCATGGTATTAATTAAGAACATAGTGTCGATCATTCTTGATTGATATTCCTTTGATGCAGTGAACAGATTATTCGCTCTATAAAAGTTTCATCACATTAATAAATTCCCGTATTGTATTGATATCATCTTTTCAGATTTTCTGTCGCTATTCATGTTGTGTATCGCCGTTAGACTGATAGTCGGATGTCAGAGTATTGGGCATCGGCCTATTTCTAGTTTTGTTGAGATGCGAGACAATCAAAAGAAGATTGATGTATTTTTCAAGAAATTAGTATTTATCTGATTGCTGGCGGGAAGAAACTTGCAGAAGATGGGGCCGTCAACACAAGCTGTTTTAATCAAAGGAGGAAGTAGATGGAATCGCATTGGCTAAAAAAATTTACCGTGGCCATGGGTATGATGATGCCATTGGTATCAGTACCGTGCATGGCAGCGAGTACGATTAAAATTGCAATCGCTGGACCTTCTACCGGTCCTGTTGCGCAATATGGAGACATGGTCAAGGCCGGAGCACTGACTGCAATTGATAAAATCAATGCAGATGGCGGTGTCGCAGGACAAAAATTGGAAGCGGTATTATTCGATGATGCCTGCGAACCAAAGCAAGCTGTTGCCGTTACCAACAGGATAGTAAGTGAGGGAATTCACTATGTTGTGGGGCATGTCTGTTCTGGTTCTACGATTCCGGCCTCTGATATTTATGAGAATGAAGGTATTGTAATGGTGACACCTTCTGCCACCACACCACAACTGACAGACGCAAAACCGCATCATTTTATTTTCCGAACCATTGGTCGTGATGATCAACAAGGACCGGCAGCAGCTGAATATATTATTCGCAAACTGAAGCCCCAAAAAGTCGCCGTACTACACGATAAGCAGTCATATGGACAGGGTGTAGCAACCTCCGTGAAAAATGCATTGGATGCTGCCAAAGTACCAGTCGTATTATTTGAAGGGATCAATGCAGGTGACAGCGATTACTCGGCGGTTATTACCAAACTGAAAGCGCAAGGAGTCGATTTCGTCTATTTTGGTGGGTATCATCCGGAAATGGGCTTACTGATGCGTCAGGCACGTGAGCAAGGTGTCAAGGCTGTTTTCATGGGGCCAGAAGGGGTGGGGAATAAGGATATTACCGCCATTGCTGGAGCTGCATCAGAGGGAATGCTAGTGACATTGCCTGCCGATTTTGCCGCAGACCCAGCTAACGCTGCTTTGGTCAAGACCTTTGCTGAGCAGAAGAGAGATCCCAATGGTCCATTTCAGATGCCTTCCTACACTGCTGTGAAGGTGATAGCAGATGGCATTGCCGGGGCGAAATCTACCGATCCCTCTAAAGTTGCAGACTATATTCATGCGCATGCGTTCGAGACTCCTATTGGTCATGTGGAATATGACAAAAAAGGAGACTTGAAGTCGTTTAAATTTGTTGTGTATACATGGCATAAAGACGCGACAAAAACAGTCGCAAAATAATGCGTAATATTTATCTGTATGCATGCCAATAGCGTCATACAGTTTGCATGATGCAAATACCCCATCTATGTGTAGTGTGGGGTATTTTATTAGCATAGATTATGAATGAACTATTTCCCCAATTATTGCAACAACTTGTC
>JAATFN010000355.1 GCA_015655165.1 Betaproteobacteria bacterium
ACGTTGAGTTTGACGACCTCATCTGCATGATTCTGATACAAAGCAGGATCAGCCAGCTTCGCAGAAATCGCTGCTTGTTCGGCTTCCAGCTGCGCAATGATCTTTGGCAATTCATCCAACTCGCGTTGTTCTTTATAACTGAGTTTTTTTGGCTTTGGTGTATCGGGTTTGACCTCGGTTTTAACTTCGGGTTTAGCCTCGACTTTTGCTTTTGGCTGAACCGTACCTCGCACGCGCTCCCAATCGCTATAGCCGCCGACAAACTCGCGCCAATGGCCTTCGCCTTCCGAGACAATCACCTGTGTGACGACATTATCCAGGAATGTACGGTCATGGCTGACCAGAAAGACGGTACCCTGATACTCTTCCAGCAACTCTTCCAGTAATTCCAGTGTTTCGATATCCAGATCGTTGGTTGGCTCATCCAACACCAGCACATTGGCAGGTTTGGCAAAAAGACGCGCAAGCAACAAGCGGTTACGTTCACCACCCGACAGGGTTTTAACTGGAGAGCGTGCACGTTCAGGTGCAAACAGAAAGTCCCCCAGATACGTCATCACATGTTTACGTTGCCCGTTGACTTCAACCCAATCGCTACCAGGTGCGATGGTGTCGGCCAAACTCTGATTCTCGTTTAACTGCGCACGCATTTGATCAAAGTAAGCTACTTGCAGTTTGGTGCCTTGTTTGACCGAACCAGCATCCGGTGTAATTTCACCGAGGATCAGTTTTAACAACGTCGTTTTACCGGCACCGTTGTGACCGATCAACCCAATCTTGTCACCACGTAAAATCGTACTGGAGAAGTCGCGCACAATGACCTTGTCCCCAAACGACTTGCTGACATTGTCCAGTTCCGCCACGATCTTGCCTGAACGTTCGCCTGAAGACACTTCCAGCTTGACCTGCCCCTGGCGGTCACGACGCACACCACGTTCTTGCCGCAACGCCTCCAGACGACGAACACGTCCTTCATCACGTGTACGTCGTGCTTGCACGCCTTTACGGATCCAGACTTCTTCTTGTGCCAGAAATTTGTCAAACTTGGCATTTTCAACTTCTTCATTGGCCAGTAATTCAACTTTACGTGCCTGATAAGTACTAAAGTTACCCGGGAATGACAAAATCCTGCCGCGATCGAGTTCGATAATACGTGTGGAAATATTATCCAGAAAACTACGATCATGGGTAACAAACAGGACGCTGCCTTTATAGTCGCGCAACAAACCTTCGAGCCAGAGAATGGAACTGAAGTCCAGATGATTGGTTGGCTCATCAAGCAACAACACATCAGGAGCACCAACCAGACCACAGGCCAGGGCAACGCGCTTTTGCATCCCTCCGGACAATTCCTTGATTAACTCATCCTTATTGAGGTTAAGCTTGTCGAGTGTCGTTTCGACTTTGTTTTTGATATTCCATGCGTCCGATGCATCAAGTATCAACTGGATATCATGCATACGCTCCATCAACGCATCATCATTACCCTGACCGAACTGGCCAGATAAAGACTCGTATTCTGTCAATAATGATGGCAACTCGCCCAAACCTGACGCCACAGCATCGAAGACCGTCATGTCAGGTGCAAAATGCGGTTCCTGATCGACATAAGCGATTTTGATGCCTTGTTGCATCACCATCGTCCCGTCATCGAGCTTGGATACACCTGCGATCGTTTTCAACAAAGAAGATTTGCCGGTGCCGTTACGGCCGATTAAACCGACCCGTTCACCTGTTTCCAAAGAGAATTCAGCGTGATCAAGAAGTGCGACGTGACCAAATGCCAATTGCGCATCGGTAAGAGAAATGACTGCCATAAAAGGGAATAAAAACGCTATCAGTGAAAAGATCGTCAATAACCGGCCCACGCCGACTATTCACAATAAAGGACGCATTGTACCGATACCTGAGTATAAAAAGGCAGAAATACAGAGAAAAATGCAACAAATGACGGCAGTAGCGGTATTTCTGACAGGTAACATGCTGTATTGCACCTATTGTGATCCATCGACCGATACCCCTTATGAAACAACACTTTTATCTCGGTATACAACGATGCCAATTCCTTTTACCCTAGCATTGAAGGCCTCTCGTGCCATCATTTTCTACAATTACATACAAAACTTTCAAAACGAAGTGACAAATCAATGTTCTACTACGCTTCTTGCTGCATATCCGACTACCTCAGCCTGTTGTAAGATCATTTGATTATTTATTAGACAACAACACTATGCGTCCTGACCTTTCTTTTAAACAACATACATGGCAACAGGGATTTTTAAATCCCAACATTGCCAAATTTATCGTGTTGGGCTCCTTAGGTGCGATTGTTGCCGGTGCATTACTGTTGCTGTTCGCAGTCCTGTTTATCAACCCAAGGCTGCCGTCTTTGGACATCATTACCGATTATCGTCCCAAGATCCCGCTACGGGTCTACTCGGCCGATAATGTGCTCATCGGTGAATTCGGTGAAGAAAAACGTAGCATCGTCAAACTGGAATCGATTCCCGAGGATTTAAAAAATGCTGTATTGGCAGTAGAAGATGCACGTTTTTACCAGCATAACGGTATTGATTATGTCGGCATTGTGCGTGCACTGGCTGCAGATATCATTCATGGTAGTGCCAAACAGGGTGCTAGTACCATTACCATGCAAGTTGCCCGCAATGTATTTTTATCGCGTCAAAAAACCATCTCGCGTAAATTGTATGAAGTGTTACTTGCCAATAAAATCGAAAATGCACTGACCAAAGACCAGATCCTTGAAGTCTATATGAATCATATTTATCTGGGACAGCGAGCATACGGTTTTGCAGCAGCAGCACAAACGTATTTCGGTAAAAACCTAAAAGATATCACGTTAGCCGAAGCCGCCATGCTGGCAGGTCTGCCCAAAGCACCCTCTGCCTACAACCCGATTGTGAACCCGAAACGGGCGCACATTCGCCAGCAATATATTTTACGACGCATGCTGGAACTGGGCTTTATCTCCCAACAAGATTTTGACAGTGCTTATGATGTCAAAGTCCACACTAGAACATCTGGCAATCAATATAATGTGCATGCCGAATATGTCGCAGAAATGGTGCGTCAAACGGTGTACGAGCAATATCAGGAAAACACCTATACACAAGGCATTATCGTACGTACGACTATCAATGCCGCAGCACAAGAAGCAGCCTACAACGCCGTACGTAAAGGGATTATCGAATACGACCGACGC
>JAATFN010000380.1 GCA_015655165.1 Betaproteobacteria bacterium
ATCGGTATTGTTGTCGTCGGCGCATGGTGGTTGGCAGACCGTACATTGTTACCGCAAACATTGGTGCTGTTTCTGGTGCTTGCATTGCCTGTCTATCGCCAATTATTCGATCTCGGTTTTTCGACAATGATGTTGCGGTTTGCATTGCGTGCTTTAGCGCGTGTCGAAGAAATACTTGACGCGCCGATCCTGCAAGAACCGGCGCATGCGGTCTTGCCGCAAGGTGAAGAGATCGTTTTCAAGGATGTGTGTTTTTCATATGATGGTGTTCAACCAGCATTAAGTCATATCGATTGTCTCTTGCCGGCAAAATGCCTGACTGCTGTTACCGGTCCCAGTGGTGCCGGTAAAAGTACCTTTGTCCATTTGATTGCAAGACTTTGGGATGTCGATACTGGCAGTATTACGATCGGCAACACCGATGTACGCGACATTGGCAGTGATTATTTACACAAGCATGTTGCCATGGTGTTCCAGGATGTATTTCTGTTTTCCGGGACGATTCTCGACAATTTACGTATCGGTAAGCCCGATGCCAGTCGCGAGGAAGTCGAGATCGCTGCCAGACGGGCGTATGCACATGCATTTATCAACGCCTTGCCACAGGGTTACGAGACTGTCATTGATGAGGCAGGAGCGTCATTGTCCGGGGGAGAGCGCCAGCGTCTTTCCATTGCGCGCGCTTTTTTGAAAGATGCACCGGTATTGTTGATGGATGAGGCTACTGCCAGTGTTGATCCGTCAGCAGAAGTACATATCCAGCGTGCGATTTCCGAATTGGCCAAAGGGCGTACAGTCGTCGTTATTGCCCATCGTTTGAAAAATATCCGTTATGCAGACCAGATTCTGGTCCTGGACAAAGGGCAATTGATCGAGCAAGGCAGTCATGACAGCTTACTGGCATTAGGTGGTACCTATGCCCGGCTATGGGAAAAACAGCAAACCGGTGTCTGGCATATCTTGCCAAAACGAACTGATTGACGCTACAAATCCTGCCAACGCGAATTGGGCACATGGCTGGTTTACGGGAGATGTGCTGCCGTCTTGGCCGGTGGGCGCATGAACTAGTTGGGTAATTTTTGCGGTTGGCAGGTACAATAGCGACTTTGCATTTACCCAAGGTTTTGCCCGTCAGCCATGTCTAAGTTATCAATAGCCACGCCAGCACCTAAAGTTGGATTCGTCAGCCTCGGATGTCCGAAAGCGTTGACCGATTCCGAACAAATTCTGACGCAACTGCGTGCTGAAGGGTATGAAACTGCCAAATCCTACGATGGTGCCGATCTGGTCATTGTCAATACATGCGGATTCATCGATGCGGCAGTCCAGGAGTCGTTAGATGCCATTGGCGAGGCATTAAGCGAAAACGGCAAAGTGATTGTGACCGGTTGCCTGGGTGCTAAAAAAGATGCTGCCGGCGACGACATCATTCAAAAAGTCCATCCCAAGGTGCTGGAAGTGACAGGTCCCCATGCTGTTGGTGAAGTCATGCTGGCGGTCCACAGGCATTTGCCGAAGCCCCATGAGCCGTTTCTGGATCTGGTGCCGGCACAAGGCGTCAAACTGACACCAAAGCATTATGCCTATCTGAAGATTTCCGAGGGATGTAACCATCGCTGCAGCTTTTGTATTATCCCGTCCATGCGTGGTGACCTGATATCGCGTCCGATTGCCGATGTGATGATGGAAGCGGAAAACCTGTTTAAAGCAGGTGTCAAAGAGTTGCTGGTGATTTCTCAAGATACCAGTGCCTATGGTGTGGATATGAAATTCCGCATGGGTTTCTGGAATGGTAGACCGGTTAAAACACACATGACCCAATTGGTTGAAGCGTTGGGCGAACTCGCAGCACGCTATGGTGCATGGGTGCGTTTGCATTATGTCTACCCGTATCCGCATGTCGACCATATTATTCCGTTCATGGCCCAAGGTCATGTATTGCCTTATCTGGATGTACCGTTGCAACATGCGCATCCGGATGTCTTAAAACGGATGAAACGCCCGGCCAGTGGCGAAAAGAATATTGAACGCATTGCCGCATGGCGTGCGATGTGCCCTGATTTAACGATCCGTTCGACTTTTATTGCAGGCTTTCCGGGAGAGACGGAAGCGGAATTCAACTATCTGCTGGACTTCCTGAAAGAAGCGCAAATCGACCGTCTGGGATGTTTTGCCTATTCACCGGTCGAAGGGGCGACAGCCAATGCACTGGACAATCAGGTACCTGAAGAAGTCAGGGAAGAGCGTCGTGCGCGCGTGATGCTGTTGCAAGAAGACATTTCCAGACAACGTCTGGAAGCCAAGGTTGGTAAAACCCTGCGTGTATTGATCGATGAAGTCACGCGTAGTGGTGGTGTAGGTAGATCGTATGCCGATGCGCCGGAAATCGATGGCGTGGTCCATGTGAAATTACCGTTTAACGTACGTAAAAAACTGGCAGTTGGCGAATTTGTCGACGTCAAAGTGACCGCAGCTGACGCACATGATCTGCGGGCAACAGTGATCGGCTAATTGATTGGTCTGTGTATGGGTGATGGTGTTACCGTTTTGAGCGAGGTGTGTTGTGAGTAAAAAAATATCCGAACAAACAGCGTTATTGCATAACCCCTATACCCCACCGGAAGGTTTTTCTGCATTTCCTTTGGGGGTGCATCATGCGTCGACAGTCTTGTTTCCGAATGTGGCCGCCATGCGTGCGCGCCGCTGGCAAGATAAAAGCGGATATACCTATGGTCTGCACGGTACACCGACAACATTCACATTAGAAGCACGTTTGGCACAAATCGAAGGTGGTCAATTCTGCCGTTTGGCCCCAAGTGGTTTGGCAGCGATTACGCTGGTTAATTTTGCAGTACTGAAAACAGGTGACGATGTGTTGTTACCGGAAAACGTGTATGGCCCCAATCACGCGTTTTGTCGTTGGTTACAGACAAATTTTGGTGTGACAGCACGTGTCTACGATCCATTGATCGGTGCCGATATTGCTGCATTAATCCAAGACAATACAAAACTGATCTGG
>JAATFN010000439.1 GCA_015655165.1 Betaproteobacteria bacterium
GGATCGAACCCACGACCCTTGGCTTCGGAGGCCAATACTCTATCCACTGAGCTACAGCCGCATGAGGTATTTAGGTTGAGGCTGTGAAGGATACCGTTTTTCGTTTACGCCGTCCATGCAAATACGACGATTTTGTCATCCGAGCTCGCTCTTAGTACATGATGACTTCGCATATAGCGAATCACACAAGCCATTTTTGACAATGGTTGGCCGTCTTTTGCACAACCAACCATTATATGCATCAACGCCCCGAACAGTGCCCGCCACTGGCAGCTTGACCACTGCCCCATGCAATGACTGGCGGCTCGATCTGATTGCCTTTCACCGTCATGGTATCTGTCATGATCAAGGCAATAAACAGTATCCAGAATATGCCCGAGACCCACTTGAAGGTTGTCTTTGTCATCATTACTCTCCCTCAAGCATCAATACGGCGGCGAATGCGCACACCGAAGATCGAACCGATAAATGCCATGGCAAACCAGATCCAGCCATGGACACTGGCTGACGCAATGCCATCCAGGAATGCACCAACGTTGCAGCCGAACGACATGCGCGAACTGTACCCCATCACCAACCCGGCCACACATGCCCAGAAAACGCGTTTGCTGCTCGGTGTCTTGAAGTTTGCCGGCGCATTCCAGCGTGCTGCTGCAAATGCCCCAAACAGTAAACCGATATTGGTCACCGATGTCACATCCGCCAAAATTGGACCAGCCAAACGTTCTGCATGAGGTGCAACACCCCAAAAAGCATCACCCACAGGACTCCAGCCGAGTACCTGGAACGCTTTCGCGCCCCATAAACCCAGACCATACACAATCCCCCATGGCTGACCGGCAACAATCATATGCAACACATATAATGCTGCCAGAAGCAATGCGCCAATCCACCATTTTTTGGCCCAGACATGCTTTAACGGCTGTCCATGCGCAGCACGGTATTTTTTAGCGCCACGCCCGGCCAACCAGGCCACCAAAGCACAACCGGCAACGGTCAGTAATGTCGCCAATGGCAAACCCAGCGTTTGCAATAAATCGACCGGCTCGACACCGCCCAGTGCAATCCATGCTGGCTGATGTGACGCCCCCACAAAACTGCCGATCGCAAACGTCGGCAACACCGCAAACGACATTGGTGCGCCGGCACCGGCCTTATACAAGGTACCCGAGCCACAACCGTCGGCCAACTGCATGGACGCACCAAAAATGAAAGCTCCCAACACCAGACTGATGGTCAACGGTGCGACTGCCCCGACAATTTCACCGGTATTAAACGCGATCAATGGCAACGTCAGGATCGCTGCGACCGAAATCAACAACATCTGTGCCCACAATCCTTGCGGGTCACGTTGTTCGATATAGGTACGCCACCCTGTTGTAAAACCAAAGCGTGCACCCTGCAGTACAGCACCAAAACCGATACCCAAGAGTACCAATAGGCTTTGACGAATGCCTGCGCCCAGCAACACAGCAAATACCAGTACGAGACCAGCAACAATCAATACCAAACGACGCATCTCACATCCTTACTGTTAATTTTTAGCGTTTTGCATCTTGCAGTAATGCTTTGACACGGTTTGGCTGATTTTCCATTGGTAAATCTGTCTTGCTCCATTCAACGACAGATTCCGGATACAGTTTGACGTTTGTGTTGCCGGCAATTTCAGAGACGATAAACCAGTTTGTCGCTGCCCAATGTCCTGTATTACAGAACGAGACCACTTCGCCGTTATCGAGTTTTTCCAACTTCACTAATGCGCGCAATTGGTCTGGCGACTTGAGTGTTTTGCCGTCGCTACCAAAAAATGCAGCACTATCCAACGATTCTGCACCTGGCAACGTACCATAACGCGCTGCCATATCTACACGCTTTTCGCCTTTAAAAAAGCCTTCAGGACGGGCATCAAGCAAACGCACCGATTTCTCTTCCTTGATCAGGCTTGCCAAGGCATTGGTATGCACAATCATGTTGTCGTTATAGACATAGTTGAACTGGCTCGGTGCCACATCGACTTTTGCCGTATCCAGTTTACCGCCAGCGGCAGCCCAACCCAGCGTGCCACCATCCAATACAGACAGATTTGTCAGGCCACCGGCCTTCAATGTCCAGTAAACACGCGCTGCAGCACCGAAGTCCGTACTATCCTTGCCAGCGTGCGCCACAATGATATGCTGGCCTTGCGCTACACCAGCCTGACGCAGTACTTTTGTGATGTCTTCTGCAGTGCGTAATGCACCAGCATTTTCTTTCGGACCACGAAAGTCGCTATATGGCGTATTGACCGCACCGGGGATATGGCCTGCGGCATATTCCTGTGGCGAACGAATATCCAGAATACGGACATTCTTCTGGGCAATGGCTTGATTAAGATCGGCTGCCTTGACAACAGGTGTACTGGCTGTGGCCACGACTGCCGGTTTAGCTGTCTGAGGTACTGCCGACAAAGAAACAGATGACGCCAACATACCGGCAGCCAAGGTTGTTGCGAATAAAATAGGCTTTAACATACAGGGCTCTCGCTATAGAGATAAGTAAAATACAGACATAACATAGTAAGGATAAGTAACACGCGCTCAAACAACATGTATCTTATGTACATATGCAATTTTCGTATATAGGATACACCTTATCCAACTCAAAGGGAGCTCTCCCATCTGGCTCTCTGAACGACAATCAGGTACCACAACGCTGCGACACATTGGTCTATACACAGATAAACAGGTACGAAAAATGTAGCCAAGGACGCTGGCCCGGACTTGCCGACTTCATTGTAAATGGCACGATTTCCCCTATCAGGGTGCATTTTGTCTATAATTAAGCACTCGCAAGGTAAGATGTCGTAATCCGCTACAAAAGAATAACAAAGAAGATTGCGGGCTGATCGAGCCGCAATGAACCCACCCGATTCAATTTGTATTGAGGGAACCATGAGCGACGCACATAACGAACACGA
>JAATFN010000062.1 GCA_015655165.1 Betaproteobacteria bacterium
ACGGATACCGGCATGCGAACTGATGTTTACGACGCAACCTGCTCGACGGTAACGGGCGGCATCGCGCAATGCAGACTCGGCCAAAGCAACCAGGTGGAACGGTGCCACGACATTAATCTCGTTAAGTTCGTGCCACACCGTCGAACTGGCAGAGGCAAGGTTGTCGTGCGGTATGACTCTGCTAATACCGGCGTTATTGACCAATACGTCGAGCTGCCCCCACGCGGCGATAGCCTCGTTAACAAGCCTGACTCTGTCAGCTTCGAAAGCAAGATCAGCTTGCACGTAAATAGCCTGCTTTATTTCGGCAACCATAGCGCGTCCTGTATCCGCAGAATTTCGCGAATGCAGCACCACCGCATAGCCTGCCCGGCTTAGTACACGTGCAATGGCTGCACCGATACCGGAAGTCGATCCTGTAACCAACGCGACGCGTAATTCGTTATCGATTGTCGGATTGGGTTTCATATGGATATCTCGAATTGGTTGCTAGAGAGCCATTACCGTAGTACCAAGCAGGCAACGTCGCCATCAGGCGCACGATAGGCAGGTATCCATTTTCAAATCATGTTGGCGCTTATTCTGTGACACAAAGCCACGCTTTGTCAACAACGGTTTAGAACTGACCCACCTAAGTTTAAAAACATCAGATTGGAATTGACCCACCCTGGTACACAGAATTGATATTCATCGGTTTTGCCTGACCCGGGTCAACGCATACCGATGAACATCGGACTAAATTTGACCCATCAATGCTGCTTCCGGTGCGTCTGCTTGTCTGCTATGGATAATCATTGCCATCATTTTAAACCTCGCTTCCATCCAAGAAAGTGATAGGCTAAACTTTGACAGTGCTGTCAAAGTCAAGAACAAATAAGGAGTCTGTCATGCGTATTGGAGAATTAGCCCGCCGCACAGGCATTAGCGAACGAATGCTACGCTACTACGAACAGGAAGGTTTACTGCAACCGGCGCGTGCGCAGTCCGGCTACCGTAACTATGGCGACGCGGAAATGCTAGTCGCTCAGCGCATCCGACTGCTCAATGATTCAGGTTTGAAGATAGAAACCATCCGTATTCTGCTACCTTGTATTCAGGACAACCAACCCCGCTTTGAACCGTGCAAGGAAGTTCGTGCCGCATTGCGCCAAGCAGTCGACAAGATGGATACAAAACTGCATGACCTGAGTAAGAGCCGACAGATCATTGCGCGCTTTCTAAATGATGTGGAGACAGACAGTTCCCACCTGAACATGCCAAATTCGAATTGTTAATGCCACGTGAAGAATTTTGCTTTCCCGAATCGCCATTTAGCAGATCTACCGGTTTATTTTGTTTGGCCCCATACGCCATACAAAGTTTAACAGTCCGACTGCCATTAGCATGGCGACCGCATTAACGTACATCGCTGCCACAAACGCATTGGAATACATATTGGCAACAGTCGTTTTGGTGGTGTCGACATCCGACATGACACCAAACACCATTCCTGCCAACACAATCCCAAAGGTACCGCCAAGTTGTTGCACGGTCGAGATGACACCGCTAGCCATGCCGGCACGCTGTTTCCCTACAAGACCTATAGCGATGTTGAGTAACGGTGGGCCGGACAAACCTTGTGCAAAACCGAAAAACGCCATTCCCGCAAGGAAGCCCAGATCCACTTCACTGCCATTGGCAAGATGATGAATGGCATGACCTATCCACACAAAACCGATTGCATAGATTGCCATACCACAGACAACTACCTTCACCCCCAAATACCGGGTGAGCTTAGGTGCTGCAAGAGACGCCGTAACGAATCCGATACTCATCGGAGTCAGCAAACTCCCCGCTTGCAGCGGTGTCATACCCAGTCCCGTTTGCATTGTCATGGTAAAACACAGAAAAAGTGAAGCTGGAGTTGAGTAAACCAGCAGGATGCACAATGCCGAGAGGGCAAACCCACGGTTTGAAAACATGGCCGGATCGAGTACCGGTGTCGCACCATGACGTACAACACGGTGCTCCCACCCTACAAATATGGTCCCGGCAAACACGAATAGAACAAGGCTTGCCCACGTCCAGAAAGGCCATCCCTGCGAAGTACCTTCAAGCAACGGTACAAGCAACAGGACAAGCCCTCCCATCGCCAGCAATGCTCCCATTATGTCGATATGTGTTGCATCTTGGGATGTAGATTCAGGAATGGTGCGCGCGACAACTGCAGCCACCATCCCCACCGGTAAATTAACGAAAAAAATCGTACGCCAGCCAAGCCCGAAAAGATCGCTCCATACCATCAGCCCGCCAAGAAGCTCGCCGGCAATAGCGGCAAGACCCAATGTCATTCCCAGAAGGCCAAATGCGCGGGTGCGGTCGACATCATCATAAAGCACGCGCAACAGCGTATAGACTTGGGGAAAGAGTAATGCCGCGCACATCCCCTGTAACACGCGAGAACCGATCAATATCTGCGGCGTTGTTGCCAAACCGCACAATACGGATGCGACGGCGAACCCGGTCATACCCAACGAGAACATTCTTCGCCGGCCAAAGATGTCCCCTATGCGCCCGCCAACGATGAGACAAGCGCCAAAGGCCAGTGCATACATGGCGATTACCATACCGATTTCGGCAAAATCGGCATGCAAATCTTCTTTCAATGAAGGAATTGCCACGTTTACCACAAAGACGTCGAAGGTAACGACAAACGCTCCCGTTAACAGAACCACGAGCCCCCAAGGGGACAGACGTGCTGGCGCTGTGGATAAACAAGGCGTGATGGCGTCACCATCATTAGCGTTACCTGACATGAAAACCTTTACAGATTGAAAATTATCTATCCGGTAAGGTATTCCTATTTCAATACGGATACTATATAAGAACTTATACTATTACTAAGAGCAACAAGATGGAACAACGTGTCGAACGAACCCGCAATGAACTGGCCGATTTTTTACGACGCCGGCGCGAAAGTCTCTCTCCTTCAGCGGTCGGTCTGCCAGGTGGTGGCAGGCGCAGAACGCCCGGCCTGCGTCGCGAGGAAGTCGCCGCATTGGCAGGTGTAGGGCTTACCTGGTACACGTGGCTTGAACAAGGACGCACCATCAACGTTTCATCATCCTTTCTGGATAACGTCGCACGTGTACTGCAACTGGACGAAGCGCAGCGACATCATCTGTTCCTGCTTGCCCACCACCGGGCACCACCGTCTTTGCCCAGACGAACCTGTGTGGTGCCGGCTTTCGTGCGGCGTCTGATTGATGCGTTAATTGAACGCCCTGCCCACGTATTGAATTTACGCTGGGATGTGATTGGCTGGAATACGGCGTCCGACAAGCTGTTCGGTTTCAGCTTAAGGCCGCCGGAGGAACGTAACATGCTCTGGATGCTGTTTGCCGATACACAACTGTCACAATGCATCGCCGACTGGGATCGCCATGCACCCACAATCATCGCAAGCTTTCGACGGGATTTTGCAGAAGCACCCGACAGCGATGAAATGATCGCCTTGGTCGATGGACTGTCAAAAGCATCACCACGTTTCGACAAGCTCTGGCGCGACCACGACGTCCATGGCTGCTGTCAGGGACAGCGCAGTTTCATTGTTGATGGTGGCGAATTAATTTCCTACGAACACGCAACCTTTGTACTTGATGAAGATAAACATTTACGCCTTGTTATCTATCAGCCAGTCGCAACAAACGTGGAACGACATTGACGTTCATTAATCCCGGCAATATCCTTCCCCTTCTTTGACGATCAGACAATCTGTTTTTTCTTCCAACCATTTCAATCCGATTGCCCGGCCATTTGTATGGCGTAATACCTGTTCACTCCCATCGCGGGTAAACGTGATCGTGTCACCTGTAGCAAGGCCGTTGAATATACCTGAATCTTTGTCGTCCAGCCCGAAACGCATGACCAAAATATAATGACCAGGGCCTTTTACTGCATCTTTGTCGACAGACATATGCAATCCTTCCACACCGCGCCACTCACCCAGCCATGCATCTGTAGGGATTGCAAGCGCCATTTGCTGTGGCGGGATATCACTATCATCGCTCCCCTCACGCTCTTTGGGGCTACATCCCAATATGGCCAATGCCACCAGAATCACTAAAACCAATTTCATCTTCTTGCCTTCCTTTAGACATCCGTACCGGTTACGTTGATCGATAACGTACCAAAAGGCATCCTATCCGACAAACCTGCTTTCATAAAATGGACATGATCATACCAGCCTATGCCACACTTTTTGTGATCTGTACGAATACGCAACAGTGAATCATTCATCAGTCTACCGAACTAAACAACGCGCCTACAACGCTGATGTTGTATTTCGTTAAACCATTCACTGAAAACCCGATGTTATCGACACACATGCATACCGGTCATTTCACGCATGACACATCATTGGAAAAACTGGCATGAATCTTCTACCTGCCTCTTTAACACCCGAGCCTGCAGGCTATACCGACTGGCTGACAGATCTTAAAGGCCGCATTCATCATGCGCAATAACGCGCGGCACTTGCGGTCAATTGCGAACTCGTCTTATTGTACTGGCAGATCGGTCGCGACATTGTTGATCGCCAACACGAACAGGGATGGGGCAGTAAAGTAATCGACAGACTGGCACACGATCTGCGTACAGCCTTTCCCCACATGAAAGGATTTTCTGCACGCAATCTTAAATATATGCGCGCTTTTGCAACAGCCTGGCCGGATACTGAATTTGTGCAAGCAGTACTTGCACAATTGCCTTGGTATCATCAACTAGCGCTACTGGATAAACTCGACAATCAAAAAGCGCGATGCTGGTACGCTGCTAAAGCCATTGAAAACAACTGGTCCCGCAATATCTTAGCAATCCAGATTGAATCCCGCTTAATGGAACGCTCCGGGACTGCCGTGACGAATTTTGAGGGTTGCCTGCCGCAAGTCCAGTCTGATTTGGCACGCGCGATGTTAAAAGATCCGTATTGCTTTGATTTTTTAGGATTAACGGATAAAGCCCATGAACGGGAAATCGAAACAGCACTGGTAGAACATGTGACCCAATTTCTTCTGGAGCTAGGAGCCGGTTTTGCCTATGTCGGCAAACAAGTCCAGTTCTCTGTAGGTGGTGACGATTTTTTCATTGATTTACTGTTTTATCATATCAAACTGCATGCTTACGTTGTCATTGAATTAAAGGCGAGCAAATTCAAACCGGAGCATCTTGGACAATTGAGTTTTTATCTGACAGCCGTCGATGAACAAATCAAGGATGAACAAGACAATCCTTCTATTGGCCTGTTACTCTGTAAAAACAATAATCAATTTGTTGCAGAATATGCTTTACGCAACAACGTACAACCAATTGGCATCGCACAATACCAGTTGGTTGCCTCTTTGCCCGAAGAATTACAAACCAGCTTGCCAAGTATCGAGCAGATCGAACGTGAACTGGGTGGCGCCAACTAGAAACCGTATCAATAGCGGCACTCACTATCGACATCAGGCCGGCGCAATCCCCCCTAGACAAACGCGCATAGCATCACGTCACTTGAATGCCAAGATACGCGCTTCTGAAGGTGCCGGCATTTCCTGATATGCCTCACCCCACACTTTCAAACTCTGCAGTACCGGTGCAAGGCTTTCTCCTAGTGGCGTCAATGCATATTCGACTTTGGGAGGCACCTGCGCATACACCGTTCTTGAAATAATGCCGTCGGTTTCCAGCTCACGTAACTGCAATGTCAGCATGCGTTGCGTGGCAGATGGCACAAAACGTCCAAGTTCCATAAAACGTTTTTTGCCCGTTAACAGATGAAACAGAATTAACGGTTTCCATACGCCGCCAATCACCGACAAGGTCACTTCAACTGCACAACCGCTTTTATTACTTAACCGTTTGGATTTCATAATCTATACTTACATAAATGATGGTATATATCATGATTGTACATTCTTGTTCTTATGTATGAATACTGCATAATGATTGCTATCCCGATTGCATGACTGCATGCAACTGGAAAAACGTCTACAAGGATCAACAATGAAAGCAATCACGTTACATGCCCCAGGTGGCCTGGACAATCTGAAACTCACCGATCTGCCAGACCCGGGCGCTCCCGCATCTGGCGAGATACGTGTCAGACTGTATGCCAGCTCCTTGAATTACCACGATCTACTGGTTGTCACCAGCACGCCCTCGATAAAAGACAAACTGATCCCGATGGCCGATGGGGCCGGTGTTGTCGAAGCAGTCGGAGACGGTGTCACCGAATTTTCTGTAGGAGACCATGTCGTCTCCTGTTTCTTCCCGTACTGGCAAAATGGCAGGCCAATTAGCGGCGATTTTGCCCAGGTACCGGGCGACGGGATTGACGGTTATGCACGCGAATATGTTGTCACGCCTGCGACAT
>JAATFN010000440.1 GCA_015655165.1 Betaproteobacteria bacterium
CGGGTCGTTATGTCCTGAGGATGGACAAGCAAATCCCAGATTGGTTTCTCCAGCATTCGCACGCGCTGCTATTGCACATGGTGCACAGATACTAGAACGTACCAGCGTTATTGAGGCTTTCCATAACGGCCAACAGTTTTTATTGCACACTTCATCTGGTATGGAAGTTCGTGCTGATGTACTGATCAATTGTGCCGGGGCTCGGGCAGATAAATTAGCTGCCATGTTTGGGGATGTCGTTCCCATGACGCATGGTCATCCAAGCATGGTTGTGACCGAACCGATTCCTTATTTTTTACAATGGAGTCTTGGCGTTCAAGGCGGAAGCATTTACTGTCGTCAGGTCGCACGCGGCAATGTCGTGTTAGGTGGTGGCCGTGGTTATGAACAGAATGACCAAAGTGCGCGTGCATCACATGCTTCTATTACGATGTTGTTACCTCAAGCCATCGAATTACTTCCCACATTACGGCATGCCCACATTATTCGTACCTGGAGTGGTGTTGAGGGTTATTTGCCGGATAAGCAGCCGGTATTAGGTGCAAGCTGCCGGCAGCCCGGGCTATTTCATGGTTTTGGATTTTCTGGCGCAGGATTTCAAATAGGTCCTGCGGCAGGCGAGGTTCTGGCCGAACTTATTCATGATGGGCATACTGATATTGTTTTGGATGCTTTTTCTGTTGAACGTTTTAATTCTCCTGTTGATTCACTTACTAGCACTGAAAGGATACACGCATGAAATCGCTTTCTAAGATCCCGCATATAGGACATTGTATAACTACGGCTTTATGGCTTAGCGCGTTTGTCGCAACTGGCGTTGCTCACGCCGAAACAAAAACACTGTACGTCGGTATGAATGGCGGCAATATGGAAAAAACATTCACACAAAATGTGTTTGGCCCATTTGAGAAAAAGCATAATGTAAAAATTGTTGTGGTCCCGGGTGGATCATCCGATATTTTGGCAAAAGCACAAGCCGCCCGAGATAAACCGCAAATGCATATTATGTTTCTCGATGATGGTGTGATGTATCGTGCGATCGGCATGGGTTTGTGTGAGAAACAAAACCCCAATCCTAATCTGGCCGATTTGCGTCCTGTGGCCCGTATTAAAGGTGATATGGCAACCGGTGTCACCATTAGTATGACAGGGCTTGCCTACAATACAAAAATATATCAAGAAAAAGGTTGGGCAAAACCCACTTCCTGGATGGAAATGGCTGATCCAAAATTGAAAGGCAAAGTGATTTTTCAGTCTTTATCTTCGTCAACATTTGGCTTACACGGTTTTCTGAGTTTCAACAAGATTCAAGGCGGCACGGATGATAATGTCGAGCCCGGTTTTAAAGCATGGCCTACGACTGTAGGTCCCAATGTCGTCGAATATATTTCAAACTCTGCCAAAATATCAGAAATGGCCCAGACAGGAGAAGCCGCACTGTTTCCCTACACATTGACACAGACCAATATACTGAAAAGTAAAGGTATTCCGGTCGAGTATGTGCATCCGAAAGAAGGTGGCGTTGTATTGATCGTTGCCCAATGTGTGGTTGCCAATAATAGTGAACCAGAATTATCACAGCAGTTGGCCGAGTATTTGATCAGTGCTGACGCACAAGCAAAAGCACTGGAAAACGGTTCGTTTAATCCAACGAATACAAAAGTGCAAGTTACAGGTCCTGCAGCCGAAGATCAAAAACGCATCAATGCCTATTTGCTTAATTCGCGTGCCTTGGATTGGGATGCGGTCAATAAGCATCGTGCAGTCTGGAATACACGTTGGAACCGCACGATCGAGCGTTAAATGACCAACATGATTATTATCATGAGCCTCGCTCTTCATTGTCTTCATGAAAGAAGGTGTGGGGCGATTTTTTATGCGACAATAATAAGATTCTATTGATAACAGTTAGCAACAAGGAGACCACCCATATGACAGTTCAAACAGATACAGCAGCACATCACTTGTTAACGGCAAGACAAGCAGGCATTCCTGGTGCGCGCATTCCGGAAGCGGTTCGTCCAGCAAATATCGAAGATGCATTTGCGATTCAGGAGCAAGTCACTGCATTGTCAGGGCAGGAAATCGGTGCATGGAAATGTTCTTTGCCATCTGATGGAAAAGTTTCTGCAGCACCAATTTATGCAATAGACATTACTACTTCTGCGCCAAAAGTGTGGGATGCAGGGACAACAGCACGCGTTGAACCTGAAGTTGCTTATGTATTGAATAAAGACTTGCCACCACGTGCTACACCCTATACCGAGGAAGAAGTACGTGGTGCAATTGGCGAGGCAAGACTGGTATTGGAGCTACTCGGTTGCCGTTATGCAGATCCGACCGGCTATACGTTTCCGGAAATGCTGGCAGACCGATTGCAGAATCAGGGGTTGTTTATTGGCCCTGTGATTGGCAACCATTTCGAGCAAGAGCTGGGCACTTTCCCGATTACGATTACCGCAGAGAAGGGTGTGGTATCGACACACAAGGGTGTGCATCCTAATGGACATCCCTCCAAGCCGTTCTACTGGTTAGTGAACTTTTTAAATACACGTCACACGGGTTTACGTGCAGGGCAGATTGTGACTACCGGTTCCTATGATGGCGCCATTCATGTGCCGTTCAATGAGCAACTGTCATTCCAGTTTGGTGGACTTGGTACACTCACAACCCGGTTTGCCCAATTACGCAAGTAAAGGAAAGGCCGATCAGTAGGTCTGGCTTTTCTGTTCCATGCTGATGCCAATACTACTGCAGTGTACTAAACCAACACTTAGTACACCTGCTTAATTACAGGGGTGTCAGCATGATGGCTATATCTGGTCGGCTTGTGTATCGGGATGCACAATGACTGTGGCAGTCTGGCCTGAAATCAGTCGCACATCTTCTGGAACCTGGTCAAGTGTGATACGTACCGGAATACGTTGAGCCAATCGTACCCAGTTAAATGTCGGGTTGATGTTGGGCAGTAAGTTACTACTGACTGTTCTGTCGCGATCGGCGACACCGTTTGAAAAACTGTCGACATGACCTTTTAACAAGGTACTTTGACCCATTAGCTGCACAGTAGCACGGTTATTCAAATGAATGCCGGGTAATTTTGTTTCTTCAAAGTAGCCTTCCACATAAAACGAGTCGCTATCTATGATTGCCATGACTGCATTTGCAGAAGCGGCATAAGCACCAGGCTGTAGATCCAGATTGGTGACGACACCATTGACTGGCGAAATGATTTTTGTGCGTGCCAGATTCAATGCGGCTAATTCACGCGCAGAGATGGCTTGATCAAGCGCGGCGCGTAATTGTTCAACACGTGATTGACTTTCTTCGGTGGCCTCTTTAGAGACTGCTTCTTGCAGTTTGACATTACGTTGTGCTTGTCGCATCGCCTGATTCAATTCGGCAGATTGTGATTGTTCGGCCGCTTTGGCTTGCTGTAATGCAAGTCTAAAACGCGTTGGATCGATTTCAAAGAGTACCTCGCCGACTTTCACATGCGTATTATCATGGACATACACGCGAGTAATTTGACCGCTGACATCAGGGGCAATTTGTACGACATTGGCTTTGACGCGACCATCGCGTGTCCATGGTTCTACTTCGTAGTGGACCCATAGTCGATAAGAAACAAATGCTGCGGCGATGACAGCAACAGAGGTGATGGCAACACGGCCAATGGTAGCGGAGGAAAATTTAGTGAACACGTTAAAAGATCTGCCCAGGTAATAAGAAAGTAAAGGCGCCTAAAATAAGAATGAATAGCGAAAAATCAAATAGTGCCGAGTGCCAGATGAAGCGGTAAAAACCGATGCGTGCCAGCGTATAGCTGACGAGTCTGGTGCATACCAGTGAAATAATGCCAAGTATGAGCAACCAGGGAATGTAAATGCCGTATAAATTGAATTCGCCAATCATGATGCTGTTATCCGGGAAACGTTGCGCGGTGTATATGCAGGCGCATCGGGAAATAAATCCTGACGTAGGCTCGCCAATGTCGATGCTGCTAATTGATGTTGTACATGGCAGGCTGCCTGTAGTGTTTCATCGATTATTTGTAAAAGCGCGCGCTGATCGGCATTAAACACATAACCTTTGTCTGCATCTTGTTTGTTAAAGTGTAGCGCCAGTTGTGTCATTAATGGTGACAGGGAAATGGTTTGTGCAAGCAAGGCAGGGGCCATCTGACGCAACTGGACCATGCGCAAGCCAACGCGCAAATCACGTAACGCATCATTGGCATAGGTTTCATTTGGCAGACCACTCATTGCAAGACGGGGAGTTAATAAGGCAATGCGGTCTAACGTTCGCATTGTTACTTCTGCGGTAGAAGGTACATCGGCTGTTGTGGCAACAGAAGACAATTCCTTCCAGCCGGCATATAAGATGCGTCTGGCAGTCCATTGGGCACTAAATGTGCGTAGCAATCGTGTAAAAAATACGGCGGCAGATATGCCTAGTATTTGTCCTAGATTGCTGTCGATAAAATACACAAAACTGAATGTATTGGTGTCTTGCATGCTTAATGTTCCGGCAATTCCGAATACCAATGCCAAAGCAGGCAAGGTGGTCGATGGGCGTGCAAGATAACAGCCGATAAGCAAAAACGCAGGTGCGATGACGACAACCATCATCGTAAAATTGTGCACGGCCGGCAAGGCGACGAGCATGTAAAAAGCCGAAATCGGAATCGAGATGTACATGAATTTCAGATAGATTTTTATGCCCGCAACCGGGTTGTCCTGAGTTGCGAACAAACAGCAAAATACAGCTGCCATCATTGGTGCGGCAGAGCCACTTGCCCAGCCGGTAAAAATCCAGAATGCACAGCAGACAGTGATGGCGATAACAGCTGCGAATGCAGAACGTAGTGCAATGCCGTGATCACGGTGTAATACGCTAGTCGACATGCGGGTTTGTTTGCCAAGATTGAGTGGTTTCTCGCCGCGCGCAACGCGCCCGATATTCTGGCGCAGGATCTGGCAATCCTCATAATTGTCGAGTAATGCATGCATCTGCATGCATAGATTCAGCAACAAAATGTCGGACCAGCTACTTTGTGTATGCACTGTCGGCGCCAATATGTCGATGTCGTTGTGCAGACGCGCGGTTTTTTGTTTGTCCAGGGCAATGTCCTTATGTATCCACTCTCTGATACCCTGCAAGACAGAACGGCATTGTGCCAGACTGTTTGCCGCGCCATGTTTACGTAAGGCCTGCAAGCGGTTCTCAATAGAAGAAACGACAGGCACGAGCATGGTCAATTTGTCTTGCAGAGCACTGATGGAGTGTGACATCCAGCGCAAGTTGGATGTATCGAAAGGTAAATGTGTTGCCATGACACGTAATTCTGTAATGTCGGATGCCAGTGTTTTACGGTCGCGTGATGTTTTCTCGGATTCCGGTGACGCAATGGCATCTTCAACCCAGCGCTGGACATCGGCAATGGCTTTGTCAAGACGCGCGAGTAATGCCGGTCCCAGACTTTGAGGCAGTACCAGTGTGTGCACAAGCGATGCGCAGAGAATACCGATACAGATTTCTTCTACACGTGCTAATCCGACATCGAATAATGTCAATGGTTCAGTGACGACAGGAAAGGCGATTAATGCGGCTGTGTAGCCTGCGAGCATAAAAACATAAGCGCGAGGTGTGCGGTCTAACAACGACATATATAAACAAAAGCCGACCCAGCAAGCGAGTGCAAGAGAGAGTAGTTCTGGTGAGTTGATTAGATAAGGCACCATGATCAACGTTGCAGTGCAGCCTAAGAACGTACCGCCGACACGATATACGGCTTTGGAGCGTACGGCACCGGCTAAGGGGCTAGCGACTATATAGGCAGTCATCATCGACCAGAAAGGGCGTGGTAACGCCAACCGCGACGCAATATACAATGCCAGCATCGATGCAATAAAACATTTAAGCGAGTACATCATCTCGCTGTTGTTAGGCAGTTTCACGGCGTGGGCAATAGGTAGTCCTGAGTGGCATTGGCTTTGATTGCTTGAATAGTGCGTAAGCAAGCATCGATGTCGGCTTGGGGAATATGCGCAAACATTGCACGGCGAAACGGTATGAGGGTACTTTCAAGTTGTGTGGCACGCGATTGGCCGGCGGCAGTGAGACTCAGGATTTTAGCGCGCCGGTCATTCGGATCGTCTGTGCGCACAACCAACCCTGACTCGACTAATTGGTCGATTACGCGGACAAGCGAGGCAGCTTCAAGACTGAGCGCTTCGGCAATCACACCAGGGCGTACACCATTGCCAATGCGGCTGATCAACAGAATCGGCCAAGCTGTTGCATGGGATAAATCAAAGCTTCCGGCAACTTTGTTGGCAGCTGAAATATAAGCGCGGGCAGCCTGCGTTAATGTCATCGTGACACTTAATAATAGACGATCTGAGGGATCCATAATTGACCTAAATACTTAGTAGGCTAAATATTATCATACTAAGTATTTAGGTGCAAAAAAGGTGGCACCCACCACATGTCATGATCTGCAGAAATGTCGACAATAAGGTATGAATGGGTGCAGGGGCGATGACAACGAAAACGCCGCAAGCAATGTGCATTGCGGCGTATCGATTGCAGAAGGGGGATGTATTCATCCAGCAATAGGCAGCCACTCAGGCCAGCGCGTGTTTTAGCAGGTACCGGCAGCTGATATAATGCTAGGTATTTCCATCGGCAGAATACGCAATGTCTCGCTGCGCTTCGATTGCGGCGAGACGTTTCTTTAGTTCCCGAACGATATCCTCGTAAGCGGTGCTGCCCAAGGCAAGTCGCAGTGGCGGTGTCGTACTGTCAGCCGCAACAATCAACGCATCGATTGTGCGCCCGGCGTCCCCCTTGATCTCGAAATCGCCTGATGTCAGCGCCCGACGAACTTCTCCGGCAGACGTGTCTTCGTAACAAGGCAAGGGTTGTGCACGGTCCAGTCCATCGGCAAAGCGGGTGCCGGTCGGACCCGGCTCGACTAATAGAAAATCAATGCCGAATGGCGCGACTTCTTGGGCCACGGTTTCGACGAAACCTTCGATACCCCATTTAGTGGCATGGTAGAGGCTGAAGCTTGGATAGGTAATTTGCCCACCTTCGGATGATATTTGTACGATGCGGCCACCACCTTGCTCCCGTAGGTGAGGCAATACAGCCCGGATAAACTGGATCGACCCAACAAGGTTCGTGGCGATCTGTCGCTCGACTTGTACATCACTCGCTTCTTCGGCTGCACCGAAGAGGCCGTATCCCGCGTTACTGACTACGACATCGATGCGTCCCATGCGTGCAAAAGCATCTGACACAGCGGTCTTGATGGCAGGCGTGTCTGTTATGTCAAGTGTGATGACTTTCAGGCGGTCACCATGTTGTGCCTGCAGTACATCTAATGCGCCTGTCTGGCGTAGGGTGGCCACGACCCGGTCACCGCGCTCCAGCAAACGTTCGGTCAGAAGACGGCCAAGACCGGTCGATGTGCCTGTAATAAACCAAGTTTTGCTCATGATATGCATCCAAAAGAAAAGAGAGGGACTACTGTTTGGGATGTTATCGCGGTATCATTGTTGTGATAAGAACCAATAAATTGGATGAACTAGTGAAAATAAATCACCAATGAGTAAACCGACTTTGGCTACGTTCAGGGCTTTCATGGCGGTTGCCGAGCATCGCAGCTTCAGGCGTGCCGCAGATCTGTTGGGGGTAACGCGCTCTTCACTAAGTCATGCCATTCGCAATCTGGAAGACGATGTGGGCACACGTTTGCTGCACCGGACCACACGCAGCGTATCGCTGACCGAAGCGGGAATGCATCTGTTAGGCCGTCTCGGTCCTTTGATTGGTGAACTCGATACCGTGTTTGAAGAAGTGTCTGGCGCTCAAGGGAATCTGCAAGGCCAGTTGCGCATTAACGGCAACGAGGGGGCGATCCGTTTGATGTTGCAAACGGTGGTGCCAGTGTTTTTGGCTCATTACCCCGGCGTTGAACTGGATTTTGTAGCCGACGGACGTTTAGTGGACATTGTCGAGCAGGGTTTCGATGCAGGGATCCGACTGCGCGAGTCAGTGCCAAAGGACATGGTGGCGGTGCCTCTTGGCTCGGACCTGCGCTTTCTCGCAGTAGCTGCACCGGCCTATCTGGCCGTGCATCCAGCACCGCAAATACCTGAC
>JAATFN010000346.1 GCA_015655165.1 Betaproteobacteria bacterium
CGACCGTATTAGAACGTGAAGATCCGCGTGATGCATTTGTCTCCAATGAGTATGCATCTCTGGATGGTTTACCGGCAGGTGCGGTTGTCGGCACAAGCAGTTTGCGTCGTCAGTCACTGATTGCAGCACGCTATCCACATCTTGTGGTTAAGCCTTTGCGCGGCAATCTTGATACCCGGTTGGGTAAGTTGGATCGCGGCGACTATGCCGCCATTATTTTGGCCGCAGCCGGCTTGATACGTCTTGGTTTGGTTGATCGTATCCGGGCATTTCTTTCCCCGGAAGAAAGTCTTCCAGCACCCGGACAAGGTGCCATGGCTATTGAAATTCGTGCCGATCGAGATGATTTACGTGCTTTACTGGCTCCGCTAAATCATACTGAAACCGATGTGGCAGTGCGTGCGGAGAGGACACTATCACGATTGTTTGGTGGCAGTTGTCAGGTGCCTTTAGCCGCTTACGCCACAGTTGAAGGTACTGCACTTCGCTTACGTGCGATGGTGGCAACACCCGATGGCAAAACTGTGGCCAAGGCGGAGTTGCTCGGCACTGTTGATGCACCTGAAATATTGGGGCAGCAGATCGCAGCATTATTAAACGCACAAGGTGCCAATGCTATTTTGGCGGCATGTAAAGCGGATCAGGCTTGATGTGAGCCCACAACCCGGGATTGTGTATGCATAAGACAAATGTGCTTGAAGCTGTGCCTGTGGTCATTACCCGTCCTGCAAAGCAGGCAACTACATTGGCCGCACGCGTGAGTGAATTCAGAACGGTTGTTGTATTTCCCCTGTTGGAAATTGCCCCACTGGCCGATACAAGCGGCTTGGAAGAAGTATTGCGCAATATTGATCAATATGCATTGGTTGTGTTTGTCAGTCCGAACGCGATCGATGCCGTGTTCACCTATATCGCCCGGTGGCCGCGACAAGTCGCCATCGGTATTGTTGGTCAAGGCAGCCGCAACGCTTTGGCCGAGTATGGTGTGACAGCACAAACGGCAACGATCTATGCGCCAGCCGAATTGCAAAAAAGCGATTCGGAGGGCTTGCTCGAATTCCTGCCTTTGGATACATTGGCCGGGCAGCGTGTATTGATTGTGCGTGGACAGCATGGGCGGGATTTTCTGACACAGACACTTCACAAGCACGCTATTGCAGTGCATCATGTAACAGCTTATTTGCGTTTGGTACCTGAATTGACACAGGTGCGTCAAGAACAGTTACAAGCGTTTCTGACGGGTAAATTCGACTTTGTATTGACCAGTTCGGAGGCATTACGCAATTTGCTGGATATGGTGCGTCGCTACGCCGGTGAACAAGGAGTTGTAAAAATGCAACATCAACGAATCATTGCTACACACAATAGAATCAGCGATATAGCACGATCATTGGGTTTCTCTGATGTGATTCTCTGTGGAACAGGGGACGAACAGATCATTGCCACGTTACAATCTTTATCATGAATGAATTGCCAACTACTCCAGAACCGACACAGACCGAAGCGAATCCTTTGCCTAACAACGAAGCCAAGCCGGATACTGCTGCCAAATCCTCGCCACGTGTGCCTGCAAAACATAGTCAGACCTTGGTGCACATTGCTTTGCTGGTAATTGCTGCAGGCCTGGGTGCATCGTGGTGGACTTCACATACCGAACTGAGAAGCTTGAGAGAGGATGTCGCGCGTCGTTTGCACAGTGGCGATACATCCAGTAGCGAAATGAAGATCATGCTTAAATCCACGCAAGAAAGCGTGAAAGAGCTCGAATCCAAATTCAGTGTGCTGGATAACAAACAGTCTGAAGCACAAAGCCAGCAACTGGCTTTAGAGCAGCTCTATCAGGAATTGTCCAAAAATCGTGATGACTGGATATTGTCTGAAATTGAAGAGGTATTGTCGACAGCCAGCCAGCAACTGGAGTTGGCCGGCAATATTCAGGGGGCGTTGATTGCGCTACAAAATGCCGACAGAAATCTGGCACGTTTTGACAAACCGCAATTTATTGCGATTCGCCGCGCCATTGCAGTTGATCAGGAAAAATTGAAAGCGGTACCGAATGTTGATATTACCGGTATTGCCATTCGTCTGGACAGCATCATCAGTCAGGTCGAATCCTTGCCATTGTTGTCGGATGAAAAAATAGTCCAAGGTGGAATCGATCCTAAAGAGTCGTCGGCCGAAGTCACGGTTCCTGCTGTAGCTGAAGGTGTGACCGGTGAGGTTCAAGCCGATGGCATGACAAGCGACTGGCGTACCAGATTTTATCATGGCTGGCAAAGTCTGACTGCCGAGATGTGGGATGGTTTGAAGCAGTTAATTAGTATTCGTCGTGTCGAGACGCCGGATGCACTGATGTTGTCACCGACACAGCGTTATTTTGTACGCGAGAATTTGAAACTGCGCTTATTGAATGCACGTCTCGCATTGTTAACGCGTAACGAATTCGCTTTTAGAAGCGACTTGAATACAGCACAAGATATTGTTGCCAAGTATTTTGATACGCGTGCCAAGCAAGTACAGTCAGTGCAAGCTTTGGTGAAACAGGTCCAGGAAAGTGATCTGACAATCCAGATGCCGACATTAAGTGAAAGCATTAATGCCGTCCATTCTTATAACGTCAAGCGTTAGGTAAGTAGAAGAACGAACTTATGCGAATACTTCTCTGGTTTATAGCTCTGTGTGCTGTTGCAATTGGCTTAGGTGTAACAGCCCATATGAATCCCGGCAATGTGGTGTTGTTCTATCCGCCATACCGTCTTGATATTTCCTTAAACTTCTTTGTGTTGGCCATTGTCGCATTGTTTATCGCATTTTATGTGGTGATGTGGACGATTGGTATGGCCAGAAAACTACCATCACGGGTAATTGCCTATCGCCGTGAAAAACGTGAGGCAGAAGCCAACAAGTCGTTGATAGACGCATTCAAAGCATTTTTTGAAGGGCGTTTCGGTCATGCTGAAAAAGCAGCCGAAAAAGCTGCTGCTGCCCCCGGCAATGCAGGTATTGCCGCATTGATCGGTGCCCGTTCGGCGCATCGTATGCGCCAGGCCGAGCGTCGTGATATCTGGTTGGCGAGTACCGAGACGAACCCGTCATTAAAAACAGCGCGCCTGATGACAACGCTGGAGTTGTTGGTTGATGATCATCAATTCAAGCGCGCACTGGAAGTTGTTGACGAGCTAAATGCAAATGGTACGCGCCACATTCAGGCGCTGCTTTGGGCATTGAAAGCCAATCAGTAAGCGAAAAACTGGGCGGAAGTACTGCGTTTGGTCCAGACGTTAGATAAGCGTCATGCGCTGCATCCGGCGTTATCGAATCGCTTACGCGAAATGGCCTATGACAGTTTGTTGTCGGATCATAATCATGACCGCGAATCGATTATACGTTTGTGGTCGTCCATACCATCAGAGGACCGTATCAAACCGTTTATTGCAGTACGTGCTGCCAAGTCGTTGAACCTACGCGGATTGCATGATGAGGCTCG
>JAATFN010000363.1 GCA_015655165.1 Betaproteobacteria bacterium
CAATGACATTGCCGGTGCCAACCGCTTGTCGCTAACAGCACGTAACCAACCACAAGGCAGTGGTTCACAGCTTTCCAGATACACGCGCAGAATTTGAACAAACAGCAATTGGGCAAGCTGGGTCGAGACAAGTGTCGCTCCGGGATGACCGGCAGCACGCTCGTGAACAAGTTGATCGAGCAACCATGCCAGAACCGGTGCATGCCGGGTTGCGGCACGCACATGGATCAAAGGTGGTAAAACCTGTGTCAGCAACTCTCTACTGGCCGGATCAAGCTGTACATGACCACCAATCTGGATACACTCCTCTGTCTCTCCTACTGTAGCCGTTTTGTTCTGCTTGCCGGCAAACAACTGTGTTGCATCAACAGGATCGGCGGCCAAGTCTGCGGCCAACACAAATGATCGCTGTATCGATAACAAGATCACATCCCCTTCCTCCAGCCAGACCGCTGCCGGCTCCCCATCAATACATAGCCAACATCCCCCCTTCACAAGCGCAAAAAACTTGAGGTAATCAGGGACCGGAAACCGGATTGACCAAGAACCACCAGCGGTAAAACCGCCAGAAATTGTCGGCTGTGCATCAACCAGCTTAAGAAAATCGGAAAAAGGGTCATTCATCATTTATTGAACTTATACGCATATTTTTTGAATTATAGAGCATTATAAGTTCGAGACAGTACGCCTAAACTGACTACGTCAACATTGCATATGACAATCGCACAATCAAATCCTGAGCCGTCCTCACCTTGCATTATTTTTATTGAAATGAAAGTAGACACCATGCACTACATCAAACTTGGCAAAACCGGTCTCGACGTTTCTCCCATTGCCATCGGAGCAATGACCTATGGCGAGCCAGAACGAGGACATCCGGTATGGTCTCTGGGCGAATCGGAAAGCCGCCCGCTAATCAAACATGCGCTTGATGCCGGTATCAATTTCTTCGACACTGCGAACATGTATTCGCAAGGCTCGAGTGAAGAAATTCTGGGTCGGGCACTCATCAATTACGCCAAGCGCGACGATGTTGTTATCGCAACCAAGGTGCGTCATCCCATGCGCCCGGGACCAAACGGTAAAGGCCTGTCACGTAAAGCTGTCCTCGCCGAGATCGATCATAGCTTGCAACGCTTGGGTACCGACTATGTGGATCTGTATCTCATTCACCGATTGGATAACACTACACCACTTGAAGAAACCCTGGAAGCATTGCACGACATCGTCAAAGCAGGCAAGGTACGTTATCTGGGTGCATCGTCAATGCACGCCTGGGAGTTCAGCAAGGCACTCCATCTGCAAAAGGCCAATGGCTGGGCACGGTTCGTCACCATGCAAAATCACTACAATCTGCTGGCACGTGAAGAAGAACGTGAAATGCTGCCATTATGCATAGATGAGGGAATTGGCACCATGGTTTGGAGCCCACTTGCCCGTGGCCGTCTCGCACGTGCCTGGTCGGATATCAAGTCTACAATACGTTCCGGCAATGACGGCTTCGCCGACATGCTCTACACAGAACTTACCGCCGACAGCGACCGGGCAATTATCGATGCAGTCGGTGTCATTGCTAAAGCACGTGGCGTGTCCCGTGCACAAATCGGCCTGGCCTGGCTACGCCGCAACCCGGTTGTAGTCGCACCACTAGTGGGAGCCGGTAATGTGCAGCAAATCGATGATGCCATCGCTTCACTGGAAATAGAACTGAGCGATGAAGAAGCCCGGGCAATCGAGTCCCCTTATACCCCGCGCCACGATTTTCAGGGAATATCCGACGACAAGGAGCTAAACCGTATCATGGCTAAACTACCAGGCTTCAAGCCCGCAGGTACATAAGCCATCGTGTTGAAATGGTACATGCACCAGACAGGAATGCATTATTATCGTGAAGATGAGAATACCCAACAGAACATAAAACAATGCCCATACACTTGGTCAAAAAGAGATGGGCATTGTTCAATGCAATCGTAATGTAACGTAGTGCAACCGCATATTACGTTACGCTATTCATCCTTGGCACCACGCAAACGCGCAATGAAACCATCCAACATGTCAAGATCGTTAAAATTGATCACTAACTGGCCTCTATTTTTGGCACCTGTTTTAATCGCTACGACGGTTGCCAGCAAGTCGGATAATTCCTCCTCCAGACGTGCCACATCACGGGATTTTTCTTTGCCGCCAGTACGTGTATGTTGCCCACCCACATCGTCTTCTTGCGCACGTGTAACCAGTTTTTCTGCTTCACGCACCGACATGCGCTTGCTTACAATCTGGCTTGCCAACGTAATTTGCGTGGCTGCATCCACGGCCAGCAATGCACGGGCATGACCCATATCAATGTCGCCTGCCATTAACATCGTTTGCACAGGTTTGGCCAGATTGATCAGGCGTAACAGGTTGGACACAGCACTACGCGAACGCCCTACAGCCGTTGCTGCCTGTTCGTGCGTGAAATGAAAGTCGGTAATCAACCGTTGAATCCCTTGAGCCTCTTCTAGCGGATTCAAATCCTCGCGTTGCATGTTTTCAATCAACGCCATGGCCGCGGTTGTCTGGTCATCAACATCCTTAACCAGGACTGGGACTTCGGTCAACCCTGCTAACTGTGCGGCTCTAAAACGCCGTTCACCTGCAATAATTTCGTAGCTTACTCCACCTTCAGGTGTAATCGGTCGAATGAGAATCGGCTGTAATAAACCCTGCTCTTTAATGGACGAAGCCAATTCATTCAAGGCACCTTCGTCCATACGACTACGCGGCTGATACTTGCCTGCCTGCAATGCGGTAACTTGCATAATGGAAGGCATACCTGCGGCAGCCTGTGCCTCTCCCGAAAGGTCAACATCATCCCCAAGTAGCGCTTCCAGACCGCGCCCCAATCCCTTGGACTTTTTCGTTGCCATCTTAATTTCCCCTTACCATGTTTTAATACGTTCGATGACTTCCTCACCGAACTGGATATAGGCTTGTGCCCCTTTAGATGCTGCATCATACGTCACACCTGGCAAACCGTAAGAAGGCGCTTCGGCCAAACGGACATTGCGTGGTATCACTGTTTTAAACACTTTGTTACCAAAATGCTGCTCCAGTTGTTCGGATACTTGTTGCGACAAAGTCATACGTGGATCAAACATCACACGCAACAAGCCAATGATTTTCAACTCCGGATTAAGTTTCGCGTGAACCTTCTTGATCGTATTGACCAAATCCGACAAACCTTCTAATGCATAGTATTCACACTGCATCGGAATAATGACACCATGCGCCGCACACAAACCGTTCAGGGTCAGCATAGACAGCGCTGGAGGGCAGTCAATCAGATTAAAGTCATAATCGGCATCCACCTTGGTAAACGCCTCTTTAAGACGTCTCTCGCGGTTCTCCAGCTCGACCATTTCCACTTCGGCACCAGCTAACTCCCGGTTGGCCGGCAACACATCGAATTTGCCTGCTTCCGAGTAGACTTTGGCTTGCTGTATATCAGCCAAACCCAGAATCACTTCATAAATGGATGACGTCAATGTCGCCTTGTTAATACCGGCGCCCATCGTCGCATTACCCTGTGGATCGAGATCAGCCAACAATACACGTTGCTGATGCGTCGCCAGGCTCGCCGCAAGATTAACCGCTGTCGTCGTTTTACCAACACCGCCTTTTTGGTTTGCCACGCAAAAGATTTTAGCCATTCAATACTTTCTCTTCAGTCCTTCTCGATACAACAATGCCTTCTGCAAGGATGACATCATGCCAGTACTGCGAAAACCGATTAACACCACTTACATTGAAGACACTTATTTGTCCGTTACCAGACATATGATGGAATTGTGCCGACGACAAACCGGCATGCGTTACGTATTTAGTTGTCAAAATGACACCAAATACGTCTAACCCGTCGTTAGTTTGATACCGAAACCGATTAAAAAAACACCTGCAGCACGTGAAGCCAGTGTGGCAATTGGGCGGTTATGTGCCAGACACTTCGCAGCCATATTACCGGCGAACACCAGTAAACTGCCATAGCATAACGTACAGGTACAAATCACCAGCCCCATCATCAAAAAGGTCGTACTGCCTTGCTGGGTAACAGGCTCGATAAATAACGGGAAAAATGCCATGTAAAACACGATCGCCTTGGGATTCATCAACGTCACCAAGAAACCACGACGGAAATCCTCGACATGCGAAAAGGGTAAGAATGTACCACCCTGCTCATTTTTTGCAAATATCAATCGTAAGCCAAGGTAAGCAAGGTACCCGGCACCCAGATACTGTAGCATTTTGAACAATAACGGATTTGCATGCAGCAATGCAGCTACGCCCATTGCCGCCAAACCCATTAAAACAATATCACCCAACAGCAATCCG
>JAATFN010000148.1 GCA_015655165.1 Betaproteobacteria bacterium
ATTGGATCGTGGCGAGCACATGCGTTTAACGGCACTCGTCAATAAACTGTCGGACAAGTGGCGTATCTGGATGGAGACTGTCTCGGCACTTGTTGTATGTGCATTTGTGTTGCTGATCATTCATCCGGCGATTGAACATGCCAGCGAACAAATGTATATCACGACACCTGCGCTTGAAATACCTGACGGTTTGCGGGCAGCAGCTTTGCCCGTCGGTGCGGTTCTGATGTTCTTGACTGCGACAGCGCGCATGGTCAAGCGTGCAACAATGCCCCAAATTATGTCGGCTTTAGGGGTGGTTTGTGTGGTTTGTCTGTTGCTGTGGCTAGGTCAAACGACTTTGGCTGGTATGGGTAATTACAATTTACTCATTTTCTTCGTACTGTTAATCGGTATCTGTGTGGCAGGTGGTGTACCGATTGCATTTGCATTCGGTACGGCAACATTGTCCTATTTGATGTTAGTAACCGATGCTCCACTGATGATTGTGACAAGTCGTATGGATGAAGGTATGTCCAGCATGGTATTACTTTCTGTACCATTGTTTGTATTACTTGGTTCATTACTGGAGGCAAGTGGTCTGGCACGTACATTAATCGATTTTATGGCATCTTTACTGGGACATGTACGTGGTGGTCTGCAGTATGTATTATTAGGTGCGATGTTTCTTGTTTCCGGCATTTCCGGTTCAAAAGCGGCTGACATGGCTGCCGTAGCACCAGCGTTATTTCCTGAAATGAAAAAACGTGGTTCCAAGCCGGAAGATCTCGTTGCTTTGCTTTCCACAGCAGGGGCGATGACTGAAACGATACCACCTAGTCTGGTATTGATCACGATTGGTGCGGTGTGCGGTGTTTCAATTACAGCCCTTTTTATAGGGGGATTGATGCCTGCACTCGTGGCAACCTTGGCGATTGCCGTAGTGTGCTGGTATAAAGCGCGTAAAAGTGATGAAGTCGTGGCCAAGCGTGCATCACTTTCTACCATTGCAAAAACGTTTGCAATGGCTATTCCTGCATTGGCATTGCCATTATTAATCCGCATCGTTGTGATTGAAGGTGTTGCAACGGCAACGGAAGTCGCCACGATTGGCGTGGCATATACAGTCATGGTCGGGTTGATTTTGCATCTCTTCATGCGCCAAATCAATTTCAAATCTCTCTATCCTATTTTGATTGAGGCGGCTGCCTTGTCAGGTGCGATAATGCTTATTATCGGTATGGCAACCTCGATGGCATGGGCATTAACCCAATCTGGATCCTCAGGGAAGTTGGTCGAACTCATGAAGCTGGTTCCAGGAGGAAGCTTTGGATTCTTGCTGATCACCATTGTTTTTTTCATTATTCTAGGCAGCATACTTGAGGGTATACCCGCTATTGTATTATTCGGACCTTTACTGTTTCCGATTGCACGTGTCATGGAAATCCATGATGTCCATTATGCGATGGTCGTGATTTTATCGATGGGAGTTGGTTTATTTGCACCGCCTCTTGGTGTTGGATTTTATACGGCATGTGCTATTGGAAAAGTGTCACCTGACAAGGTATTCGGTCGAGTATGGGGATATTTGGGCATATTGCTGCTTGCCTTGTTATTAGTGGCAGCTGTTCCATGGATTTCTATCGGATTTTTGCCTGCCACTTAAATTTTCTTCGACATCGATAAATAATGAATAAAAGGAGCGCGTGCTTGCGCTCCTTTAAGGGAGATTTGTATGCAAAAGAAAGACGCAAGACGTATTGCGCTTGTCACTGGTGGTGCTATGGGTATTGGTGCTGCCATTTCGAAAAAACTTGCAGTCGATGGTTTTACTGTGTTGGTTGCGGATATTAATCAAATTGCTGCACAAGAGATGGCCGCATCAATTTGCACGGAGCATTGTGACGCTTATCCGATCGCAATGGATATTGGTAATCCTGTCTCTATCCGTCAGGTATTTGAAGAAGTTGAACGTCGATTTGGTCGGTGCGATGTGATTGTCAATAACGCCGGCATTGCGAAGACAGAACCCTTTATTGATTTTGGTCTGGATAATTGGGTTAATACCATGAATATCAACGTTACCGGAACAATGTTGTGTGGCCAGCACGCGGCACGTTTGATGCTGAAAAACAAATGGGGTCGTATTGTCAATATTTCCTCGATTTCAGGCATCCGGGCAGGAAGTGGACGTACAGCGTATGGCACATCTAAAGCTGCTGTGATTGGCTTGACAAGACAAATGGCAGTCGAATTGGCGGAACACGGGATTACAGTCAATAGCGTTGCTCCAGGACCTATTGATACACCAATGACCCAAGCACTGCATAGTGAAAAAACGCGCCATAGTTATGCAAATAGTGTACCGATGAAACGTTATGGCACAACAGATGAAATTGCAGCAGCAGTGTCGTTTTTGGCGTCAGACCTATCATCCTATATCACGGGTCACGTGATTCCTGTCGATGGTGGTTTTTGTGCAGCAGGAATTCTAGAGATATAACAAGGAGGCAATATGCGTGGTGCAATGTCAGGAAAAGTGGTTGTTGTCACTGGGGCCGGGTCTGTCGGTGAAGGGTGGGGGAATGGAAAAGCTGCCGCAGTATTATATGCACGCGAAGGTGCCAA
>JAATFN010000362.1 GCA_015655165.1 Betaproteobacteria bacterium
CAGTGTAGTTGCATTAATCACGCGATCGGCCTGATCATTGAAGATTAATTGCCCTTCTCTGAAAGCCAATACTTGATCACAGTACTGCGCAACCAGATTGATATCGTGCAAGATGACCACAATACACATGTTTGCCGTCGTGCTCAAGCGTCGGAGCATTTGCATAATTTCCAGCTGATAATTCAGATCCAATGCCGACAATGGTTCGTCCAGCAGTAAATACGGACTTTGCTGCGCCAAACACATCCCCAACCAAACGCGCTGACTCTCCCCGCCTGATAACACACCGACCTGTTCATCGCGAAAGGAAACCACATTCGCCTGTTCCAGTGCACGCTGGATGATTTCTTCATCCTTGTCCGTATAACGACCGACAATCCCTTTCCATGGATACCGTCCCATTTTAATCAGGTCATACACTGTCAGGCTGGTCGAAGCAGGTAAATATTGCGGCAGATACGCCACTTTTTGAGAAAACTGCCGATGGCTCAAGTCACTGATATTTTTCTCATCTATCAGTACTCTCCCACTTGATGGACGCAACTGGTTTGCCAATAACTTGATAAATGTCGATTTACCTGAACCATTATGTCCGACGACACCATACACCTTACCTAATCCAAATGTCGCACTCACCTTTTTAAGAATAGGTTTATGGTGGATTGAAAACGCAATATCATTTGCTTCTAGCACGAACTTCTTCCTGGTAGATGATAATAACAATCATTATCATATCATTAAATAGTAATATCCAGACTTATTGCGCTCTTTCTTGTTTCATGAAGATAAGTACAGCCAACTTACAGGACCGGCATGAAAAAACTGCAAGAAAAGACATCTTTGAAGAAGGATGCTTGATTTAAGTGACAAGGAGGACGAGCGAAGCGCCGATTGAGCAATGACCAGGCTTTGTTGATTGGGGATGAAGCCGCATTACCTACTGCTGTATCGTTACTTCGACATTGGCAAAACGATCAGCCGCCATATGCCAACGCCATCACACTAGCCCGGGAAGATGAACACTATTTGAACGCCATCACCTTACCGGCCGGCACGATTGTTCATCGCATACGAGACACCAGCAATATATTGGAAAAAAATATTCAAAGATACAGACCTTATCAGGCATCCAAGTGACTGGGGGCGCAACCTGACAGATCGATTTTACTGGCCATCAGGTTGCGATACTGTTTTCTTCGGCGCACGTGGTATTCTACGGCGAGATGCTTGTGTTCTGGCTAATGCAGCATCCTTGGCTGTCACCTGGCCAACCACATTACCCTCCAAATCGATACGCTGCGCGTTTTCTGTGACACAAGCCCAATACCGTGTACCACGACACCAGGTTTTGATCGCTTCCAGAATGGCAGCTTCGTCAATCCCGATTTCCTGCGATTTGGCAATCAGATCCTTATGAATACCAATCTTGAGGGGCATTTTAGGCGCCGGATTTTTAGGGAAAGTTTTGGGGAAAAGTTTCTGCAAGCGCCCAATGGTCAGCACCACAGGATCAACCGGGTTGGTCTGCAGATGCTTTGGCGTAGGTTTTGCCTTTAAGCTCTTTTCCTTGTTTGCGGCAGCCACCAGTTGTTTCTTCAGTTCTGCAAGTTTTTCGAAGCTCATAGGGAAATAGATCAATCAAATGATTGTGCATTTTACAGCATGTTGATCGGCTAATGGCCATACCCCAAAAAAAACCGCAATGCATAAATACATGCACTGCGGTTTTTTTTGAACTACCTTACAGCGACCTCTCATGCTATTTCCAATCTAAATCTCCTTTAAACTTTTATCAGTTATTTTGGTTAATCAAATACAACGCTCAGGTACAACTTTACTTCCCATCACTAACGACACACAGCAACGCTTAACAGGCAATGTAGATTAATATTCCAATATAGGACGTTCAATGCGCTGGACATCACTTAATTCCGATGACTGGCTCACTTGCAAACGCATACCTTCATTCACATACTTGGAGGTCTGATTCCACCAGGAGCCTGCATTAACACGTACCGAGCCGGCAGCAACAGCCACCTCCAATACACTACCATCCCGGCGGACATTAAAGCGGTTACCACTGGCAATCACTTTCCCTTTACCACCTTCTACAATCATCGGACGTTGTTTGTCTTCAACTGCATCTACGACAATATTACCTTTACTCAGTTTGATGACCCGACTATCGGGGTAATAATGCACAGAAACATTTGTACCTCCACCCATACTGAGGATGGAACCATCTGGCAAGTGCACTTGTTGCTTTAAATTATCGGCAGTCGCATAGGTAAATACCTGTCTTGCTGGTGCCTGACTCTGTTTTTGGGTACCGTTTGAATACAGCATATAAGAAGAGCTGATGAAGACCAGAACAACCAACATTCCGGCCAACGCCAATCCCAAACGTCGTTTTGCAGATAATGGCTTATGCATTTGTCTACCTCCATCCAACACTGGTGTGCTACGCACACTCTTTCAGCAAAAAGAGAAGGCCCGCTACGACTTGTATTGCAATGATGTACGTCTGAACGAACCCTCACCGCTTTTTATAGTTTAATCTTAGTCGCTTATTTGCAAAATGAAAGCACTATCAATATTTTTCACCAATCAGGTGATCAGTCATTATTTGTGGCTAAAATGCCGCATTTCCCTGCCAGCAATAAAAAAATGGCAGTGATTGCTCACTGCCATTTCCAACTGATACACATCATGCGGTCAACATCAAGCTACCGATTCTGCCCTGAGCAAGATACATCCCACATCGCGGAGGCCCCCCTCCATTCGCATCAGAAACTACCTTTGTCATTATTATAATAAACACATATTCTTTGCCCTTTAATAACATGTACAGCGATATCAAGATCATACAGTTCTTTTAACACTGTTTCATCAATGATTTCTGCAACACTGCCTTGACATACCACTTTTGCCTCACGCATCCCGATAATCTTGTCAGCATAGCAAGCTGCAAAGTTGATATCATGCAACACTACAACGATGGTCTTGTGCAATTCATCTGCCGCTTTACGTAAAACGCGCATGATATCAACGGCGTTTTTCATATCAAGGCTGTTTAGTGGTTCATCTAATAACACGTATTCGGTATCTTGGCACAACACCATTGCGACAAATGCGCGCTGACGTTGCCCTCCGGATAATTCATCTAAAAAACGGTCTGCCAGATCAGTCAGATTTAAGTAATCAATAGCCCGGTCTATATGCATTTTATCTTCAACCGTCATGCGCCCTTTCGAATGCGGATACCTTCCAAAAGCAACAATATCGCGCACCGTCAGACGTAACGGTAAATGATTGTCCTGTCGCAAGATCGCCAGCCGCTTTGCCAGCAATGCCGTATCAGTGCTGGCAATATCCATGCCACCCACCGTAATCGTGCCGGACGACATCGCCGACAAGCGACTCATCATCGCCAACAATGTCGACTTACCCGCACCATTGGGACCAATAATGGCTGTAATACCCCCGGCCGGAATCGTCAAATGCACGTCGTTCACAACCACAGAGTCCGTATAACATTTGCTCGCGCCAGATACCGTAATCATTGACGCACCTTTTTGACAACTAACGCTATAAACATCAATCCTCCGACAAACTCGATGACCACGCTAACAGCAGTATTCAATCCCAGAATCCGCTCTAATATAGTTTGCCCGCCGACTAATAAAATAACCGCAAACAATACTGCAGCCGGCACAATAATGTTATGCCGGTCTGTCTTCATGAACATATATGCCAGATTACTCACCAACAAACCAAAAAATGTTACGGGTCCCACTAACGCGGTCGATACAGAAACCAGAATCGCAATTAACATCAATGTTTGCAATACGACCTTCCGGTACGCCACGCCCAGATTGATAGCAGTATCACGCCCTAATGCCAGCACATCATAAGTACGTCTTAACTGCCAACCAATCAAACTGGCAACAAACACCGTGATCGTCGCAATCAATAACAAGTCGGTACGCACGGTATTGAAGCTGGCAAACATTCTGTCTTGCAGCACCAGAAACTCGTTCGGGTCAATCACCCGGATCATGAAACTCGAGAGGCTTCGAAATAGCAAGCCACAGACAATGCCCACTAACATCATCAAATGCAAACTATGCATGGCCCCGGAGAACAACCAGTGAAACAGCAGACAGGCAAATGTCGTCATCACAACGACTTCAAACAAAAAAATCGCGCCTGCCGGCCATTGCCCCATACTGTACAAACCAAAGCAGAACACAACAGTGGCCTGAATAAAAATATACAGCGAATCAAACCCCATGATTGCCGGGGTCAAAATCCGGTTATGAGTAATGGTCTGAAATAATACCGATGACACGGCAATCGCAAATGCGACTAGCAGCATGGTGGCCAATTTGACGCCGCGAAACGGCAACACGAACGCCCACTTGCCGTTTGCACCGATCAACATAAATGCGGCAACAGTAATAACTGCCAGTACGATCAAGGCGGCTAGTCGCCAATTGACTATTCGCTTAACCAAAACGTGTACGCCTATTCAATAATAAACATAAAAACAAAATACTGCCGATGATACCAACTACCGTACCAATCGGTATTTCATACGGGAAATACACCAGCCTGCCGACAATGTCGCAAGCCAGTACAAACAGTGCCCCCAAAGCTGCAACCCAAGGGATCGACTTTCTCATGTTGTCACCAAAATACATACTTACCACATTAGGGACGAGCAACCCCAAAAACGGGATACTGCCAACAGTAATCACCACAACGGCACTAATGGCGGAGACAATGATCAGACCCACTACTGTCAACCGCTTGTAATTAAGGCCTAAATTAGTGGTGAATTGCTCACCCATACCGACAACTGTAAAACGATCTGCGGCAATATAGGCAGCACATGCCAGCACAAACCCGATCCATAACAATTCGTAGCGCCCACGCAATACCCCGGAAAAGTCTCCCGTCGTCCATGCATGCAATGATTGCAACAAATCGAATTGATAGGCAAAAAATGTCGTGATTGCATGAATCACACCGCCCAAGACCAGACCGATCACGGGTACCAACATCGTCGAACGCATCGGCAGGCGACGTAAAATCAGCAGAAATAACCCCGTACCCAGCATGGCGCACAACGTGGCAACGAGCATTTTTACGATGATGGGGGTATCAGGCAACCATAAAGTCACCAGCAAGATTCCCAATGTCGCCGACTCGATCGTGCCTGCTGTGGAAGGTTCAACAAACCGGTTACGCATCAACATTTGCATGATCATACCGGCGACAGCCATCGCAGTGCCTGCAAGAATCAATGCTATCGTTCTGGGCACACGGCTAATGACGAATAGCTGCCATGCTTCATCATCAAACGAGGCATGCCACAAAACCGACAGTGTCACGTCA
>JAATFN010000294.1 GCA_015655165.1 Betaproteobacteria bacterium
GCACGCGAAGTATTGTGCATTAAGGTTCTGGGTGGCTCCAAGCGCCGTTATGCTGGTATCGGTGACGTGATTAAAGTTACCGTGAAAAGCGCGGCTCCTCGTGGCCGTGTTAAAAAAGGTGAGATTTACAACGCTGTTGTAGTACGTACTGCTAAGGGCGTTCGTCGTCAAGACGGTTCATTGGTCAAGTTCGATGGCAACGCAGCTGTGTTGTTAAACGCGAAATTGGAACCAATTGGTACCCGTATTTTTGGGCCGGTTACTCGTGAATTGCGTACAGAACGCTTCATGAAAATCGTCTCGTTGGCACCTGAAGTTCTGTAAGGAGAGGTCGTGGGAAAGATTCGTACAAACGATGAAGTCATCGTATTGACCGGCAAGGACAAGGGTAAACGTGGTGTCGTGAGCCAACGTGTTGGTGAGGACCATGTTATTGTTGCTGGTGTTAACGTTGCTAAGAAAGCAACAAAGCCAAATCCAATGACGGGTGCAGCTGGCGGTATCGTTGATAAATTGATGCCAATTCATGTGTCAAACGTCGCATTGTTTAATGCAGCGACTGGCAAAGCAGACCGCGTGGGTTATAAAGATGTGGACGGTAAAAAAGTCCGCGTTTATAAATCCAGTGGCGAAGTTGTGAAGGTTTAAGATCATGGCACGTCTTCAACAGTTTTATAAAGATAAGGTCGTTGCTGATTTGACGACGAAATATTCGTATAAATCGGCAATGGAAGTTCCGCGCATTCTGAAAATCACATTAAATATGGGTTTGTCAGAAGCAGTGGCGGATAAGAAAATCATTGAGCATGCAGTAGGTGACTTGACGAAAATTGCTGGTCAAAATCCAGTAGTGACGAAAGCACGTAAAGCGATTGCTGGCTTTAAAATCCGTGAAGGTTATCCAATTGGCTGTATGGTAACTTTACGCGGTGCGCAAATGTACGAATTCCTGGATCGTCTGATCACAGTGGCTCTGCCGCGTGTTCGTGACTTCCGTGGTGTATCGGGTCGTGCATTTGACGGTCGTGGTAACTACAATATCGGTGTGAAAGAGCAAATCATTTTCCCCGAAATTGAATACGACAAAATCGACGCATTGCGTGGCTTGAACATCAGCATCACGACAACTGCAAAGACTGACGATGAAGCGAAATCGCTTCTCGCCGCATTTAAATTTCCGTTCAGAAACTGAGGCGGCCATGGCGAAATTAGCACTGATTAACCGCGAACAAAAGCGTGCAGATCTGGTAAAGAAATTTGCCGGTAAGCGTGCCGAGTTAAAAGCAATCATCGATGATCAATCGAAGTCTGAAGAAGAGCGCTACGAAGCGCGCTTGAAATTACAAGCGCTGCCACGTAACTCTAGTCCGACACGCCAACGTAACCGTTGCGCACTGACTGGTCGTCCTCGTGGCACATTCCGTAAATTCGGTTTGGGCCGTATTAAAGTCCGTGAAATTGCCATGCGTGGCGAGATTCCCGGTTTAACAAAAGCTAGCTGGTAATAGGGGAACAAGTTATGAGTATGAGCGATCCTATCGCCGATATGCTGACACGTATCCGCAATGCCCAAGTTGTACAAAAGACAACGGTTGCAATGCCGTCATCCAAAGTCAAAGTGGCAATCGCTAACGTCTTAAAAGACGAAGGCTACATCGAAGGTTTTGCTGTTGCTGAAGCAGCTGGCAAAGCTGAATTGAAAATTGATTTGAAGTATTACGCTGGCCGTCCAGTCATCGAGCGTATTGAGCGTGTTTCACGCCCAGGTTTACGCATTTATAAAGGCAAGGATGAAATTCCTACCGTGATGAATGGTTTGGGTGTGGCAATTGTTTCCACGCCAGCTGGTGTAATGACAGATCGCAAAGCACGTGCTACCGGTGTCGGTGGTGAAGTGATTTGCTACGTGGCCTAAGGAGTGCAATATGTCTCGTGTTGGTAAAATGCCGATTGCACTGCCAAGTGGCGCGGAAGCGACCATTACAGCAGAGCAAATCACTGTCAAGGGACCACTGGGCTCATTGTCCCAGCCATTGACATCACTGGTTAAGGTCGTGAATGAAGGCGGTACATTGAAGTTTGATGTCACCGACGACAGTCGCGAAGCGAACGCAATGTCCGGTACATTGCGCGCACTGGTGAACAATATGGTCACTGGCGTTACTAAGGGTTTTGAGAAGAAATTAACACTCGTTGGTGTTGGCTTCCGTGCTCAAATCCAAGGTGACAAATTGAATCTGTCTTTGGGTTTCTCCCATCCGGTAGTACATACGATGCCAGCTGGTATCAAATGTGAAGTGCCTGTACAGACAGAAATCTTAATCAAGGGTGTTGACCGTCAGGTAGTAGGTCAAGTCGCTGCTGATATCCGTGCATATCGTGAACCTGAGCCATATAAAGGCAAGGGTGTTCGTTATGCGGATGAAGTAGTGGTACTCAAAGAAACCAAGAAGAAGTAATAGGGGTTGATGATGGACAAGAAACAATCACGTCTGCGCCGCTCGGTACAAACCCGTGCAAAAATCGCAGAATTAAAGGTGAATCGCTTGGCAGTGCATCGTACCAATACGCATATCTATGCTAGCGTCATCGGCCCTGATGCAAACGTACTGGCTTCAGCGTCTACGCTGGAAGCTGAAGTACGTCAGCAATTGGCTGGTCAGTCAGGCAAGGGCGGAAACGCTGCTGCTGCGACATTGATCGGTAAACGTGTTGCTGAAAAAGCATTAAAGGCTGGGGTAACCGAAGTTGCATTTGATCGCTCCGGTTTTCGTTATCATGGTCGCGTCAAGGCGTTAGCTGAAGCTGCGCGTGAAGCTGGTCTGAAGTTCTAAGGGAATCATCATGGCAAAAATGCAATCCAAAACGCAAAGCGATAAGCCAGATGACGGTTTGCGCGAAAAGATGATCGCGGTCAACCGTGTCACCAAAGTGGTGAAGGGTGGTCGTATCATGGGCTTCGCCGCTTTAGTCGTAGTTGGTGACGGCGATGGTCGCATCGGCATGGGTAAAGGCAAATCGAAAGAAGTGCCGGTCGCTGTGCAAAAAGCGATGGAAGAAGCGCGTCGTAAGCTGATCAAAGTCAACATCAAAAACGGTACATTGCAGCACAATGTCACTGGTAAACATGGCGCGTCCTTCGTGCTGATGTCTCCAGCGAAAGAAGGTACTGGCGTTATCGCCGGTGGCCCGATGCGTGCCGTATTCGAAGTGATGGGTGTCACGAACGTTGTTGCTAAGTCGATTGGTTCTACCAATCCTTACAACTTTGTGCGTGCAACGCTTGACGGTTTGGCCAAAATGAATGCTCCATCAGATATCGCTGCTAAACGCGGTAAGTCTGTTGAAGAAATTCTCGGTTAAGGAGAAACGACATGGCGAACACAATTACAGTGAAATTGGTCAAAGGTTTGATCGGCACTCGCGAAGATCACCGTGCTACAGTGCGTGGTCTGGGTCTGCGTCGTACTAATTCAGTCTCCGTACTGGAAGATACGCCAGCAATTCGTGGCATGATCAACAAA
>JAATFN010000037.1 GCA_015655165.1 Betaproteobacteria bacterium
CCAAGGCATTTCACCATTGCTTGCCAGACTCGATATGACGACGGATATCATCGACTTCCAGTGTATGGCGTACATAACGGATCGTCGCTTTGCCTTCACCTGTTGCACGCAATTCCGTGTCTTGATCAATGGTGAAATGCCTTGGCGCTTCATCTGTTGCAAGCCAGGTAGTCATTGCACCTTGTGGTGACATGACGGTGCGGAAATTCTCCAGCGGGAACTTCGGAATGGCCTTCAGTAAAAGCGTTAAGATTTCTTCGGCTTTTGGCGGGCTACCTGCATCAATCACTAACCAGCCATTTACCGGATCAATCCATACCATGGTGTTGCGTGTGATACTAAACGCACGCGGCAGTAATTCATCGGTGACTTGTTCCTTGATTTCCTTGAATTTCTTTTTACCCGGCGGAAAACCCTGCTGTTCAGTTAATTCTGCTGCACGTGCTTTGGCAACCTGATTGATCACCGATGCAGGCAAGAGTTTTTTCTCGGTATTGAGTTGTAATAGGAACTGGCGATTCACAGTGTGCACCAGTTGTTCATTACCCACTGGCGATACCCAGCCTTGCGTTTGTAATTCAAGACTTGAACATGGTGTAAATGCTTGCGGAGCAAGATCATTCTCGAGTTGTTCTGATGAGATTGACCAAGGGGCGGGAAGACGATAAACCTGAAGATTTTTAAACCACATACCGTTTGCGCAAAAGCGTCTATTTTACACTGTGACGATGCATCAAAAAAGATAAAATAGAGTTTATAGCGAAGATCGCTGTAAATCTATGATACCTCAAAGAGGCTGCCTTGCATTTGCTCGCTGTCATGGCGTAAACGTATACCGATACCCAACAGTCTTACAGGTAGATTTCCGCGTTGAAATGCTGCTGTCATCAGTTGTTGCAAAGTGAGCGGATGTAATTGTGTTGCCAGACATTCAGCCGTGGTATGTTTGAAATTTGAAAAACGGATTTTAACGAAGAGTTTATGGATGCCTTTGGACACGTTAGCACGTTGCATACGCCGTTCCAATGTTGCAATTAATGCAGGTAGTTCTGCAATACAGGTCGCTAAACTCGGTAGATCCTGAGTATAGGTTTCCTCCACGCTGATTGATTTTCTTTCCCGGTTGGCACTGACTTCACGGTGATCGATGCCGCGGCATAACTCATACAGGCGCCCCCCGAATTTGCCAAACTGGTTTTCCAGTTCGTACATACTCCACGATTGTAAATCAAGGCAGGTAGTCACACCCAGTGATTGTAATTTTGCAGCGGTCACTTTGCCAACGCCAAACACTTTTGCAATCGGCAAAGCCGCAATAAATGCGGCGACTTCCTTGGGGCGAATGACAAATAAACCATCCGGTTTATGCCAATCGCTGGCAATTTTAGCGAGAAATTTATTTGGTGCAACACCAGCTGACGCTGTAATGCCAACAGTATGCGCAATACGTGTGCGTATTTCTTCAGCAATCAATGTACCACTGCCATGATGCTGGACACTGTGTGTGACATCCAGATACGCTTCATCTAATGATAACGGTTCTACAAGCTCGGTATAGTCGCGATAAATGGCAGTGATCTGTTGTGATACCTCACGGTATTTTTCCATGGAAGGCGGTATGACAATCAAATGCGGGCAGCGTAATAATGCCTGTGCTGTTGGCATGGCCGAGTGTACACCGAAATGTCGTGCTTCGTAATTGCATGTGGCGATGACACCCCGGCGTGCAGCATCCCCGCCGACAGCCAAGGGGACCCCTTTTAATGTCGGGTTATCGCGCATTTCGACAGCGGCATAAAAGCAATCGCAATCGCAGTGGATTATTTTACGGTTGTGCTGTGACACAATGTATAAACGACAAGCTGTAAAAATCAGTAGTGCGGCGGTCTTTCATTGGCAGGACCTGATTCGGCTGCTTGCGACATTGTTTCTTTCAAGCGTTGTGCCAAGCCACGCAACAAGGTTTCCAGCTCGTTGATCTTTTTTTGTTGTTGATAAATGGTTGTGTTCAATGCGTCGGTCATGTCTTCCTGACGCGTTAATTTTATTTCAATGTTAACTAAACGTTCTTCAAGATTCGTGATCATATTGTTCAGGTGATACGTATTATTCAGGTGCCGGTGTTTTAGGCCTTTGTAGCAAGGCTTTCAAATTTGCCAGTCTATCTTGCGGTGTGATGATCTCGTCTTCTTTTGGCGGTGCATCACCTTCGGTTAGACGCATCTCTTTAATAAAACGGGAGATATCACATTGTACGGTTTCTCTGGCACGTTTGCGTCGTTTACACCAGGTAATCTGCAAGCTGCGTTGTGCGCGGGTAATACCCACATACATCAGGCGACGCTCTTCCTCGATACGCGCTGCCATCGTCTCGGCAGGCGCATCGGGGTCTCCCTTATGTGGCAAGATACCTTCTTCAACCCCGACTAGAAAAACGTGTGGAAATTCAAGCCCTTTTGAGGCATGCAACGTCGA
>JAATFN010000240.1 GCA_015655165.1 Betaproteobacteria bacterium
AAGTGGCTTGCCTTGCTCTGTTGTCATGATCAGTGCAAGGTCATCTGCATTGTCTTGCATCAAATCAAACCAGCGCCGTAAAATCTGCGCACGTTCTTTTGCTGTTTTTTTCTTCCAGGCTGGCCATGCCGCATTTGCTGCTGCAATAGCACGGCGGGTTTCATCTGCACCCATTTTAGGAATAGTACCAATCACTTCGCCTGTGGCCGGATCGGTCACATCAATGACCGATGCGCTATCGGCATCAACCCAGACACCATCGATATAACATTGCTGGCGCAACAGTTCAGGTTTCTTCAAATTCAACACGGTATACCTTTCAATATCTTTATTCAACACACACCATCAGATATGCAACGCACGGTTATATGCTGCCAATACAGCCTCGTGCATCACTTCAGATTGTGTCGGATGCGGGAAAATCGTTGCCATCAAATCTTCCTCTGTCGTTTCCAGTCCACGGGCAACTGCATAGCCCTGAATCATTTCTGTGACTTCATCGCCCACCATATGCGCACCTAATAACTCACCTGTTTTTTCATCAAACACCACTTTGACAAATCCACCTGTCGCACCCAATGCAATTGCCTTGCCATTTACCGAAAACGGGAATTTACCCACTTTGACTTGGTAACCGGCCTGTTTGGCTTTCGACTCGGTCAACCCGATACTGGCAACTTGGGGATGACTATAAGTACATGCAGGAATATTCATAGCATCAATCGTATGTGGATGCACTCCGGCAATTTTCTCAACACAGATAATCGCTTCATGACTTGCCTTGTGTGCCAACCATGGTGCCCCTGCCACGTCACCGATGGCATACACACCAGGCTCACCCGTAGCACCATAACCATCTGTCACGATATGGCTGTGTTCGACTTTAATAGCGGTGCCTTCCAGCCCCAGATCCTCGACATTACCGACAATGCCCGCTGCGGTTAATATCACATCGGCTGTGATCGTTTCCTGATGCTTGCCTGCTAGTACCAATGTCCATTTCCCGCCCAGCTTCTTGCTCGATGCAATACTGCATCCGGTATACAAATGCATACCTTCTTTGGTGAGTGACTCGCCAACATAAGCGGAAATTTCTTCGTCTTCGACTGGCAATACACTATCTGCCAATTCGATGACACTGACTTTGGCACCAAGCGCATGATAAAAACTGGCAAATTCAATACCGATCGCCCCCGCACCAATGACCACCAGATGTTGTGGCACACGGGTCGGTTGCAATGCTTCGCGGTATGACCATACCGTATCGCCATCCGGTATAAAATCCGGTAAGACACGTGCCCGTGCGCCAGTAGCTAAAATAATATGCTTGGCAGTCACTACCGACTTGCCATCGATAGCGAGTTGATTGGGGCCTGCTAATTTGGCATGACCATTGATGACGGTTACCTTGTTTTTTTTCATCAAATACCCCACACCGTTTTGCAACTGTCCGGCAACGGCACGCGAGCGTTTTACAATCGCCTGTAAATCTGCAACTGGCTCACCCACCTTGATACCAAATTTTGATGCATCGCGCACCAGACGCAGTACATCTGCCGAGCGCAACAATGCTTTGGTTGGTATACACCCCCAATTGAGGCAAATACCACCCAACTGGGCTTTTTCGACAAGGGCTGTTTTCAATCCGAGTTGTGCTGCACGAATCGCTGCAACATAGCCACCAGGACCGCCACCCACAACAACAAGATCATATTGGAATTGACTCACGTTCACCTCAAATCAGAACAGACAATGGATGCTCGACATAGCGCTTGAACAATGCCAGCCACTGTGCCGCCAACGCCCCATCGATCGCACGATGATCCACCGACAATGTCACTGTCATTAATGATGCAACCGTTAACTGGCCATCAACGACGACAGCACGCTGTGCTGTTGTTCCTACCGCTAGAATGGCTGCTTGTGGAGGATTGATAATGGCTGAAAACGCTTGAACACCAAACATGCCGAGGTTACTGATTGTGAAACTGCCTCCCTGATATTCATGGGGTGCCAACCCACCACTACGCGCTCTACCTGCGAGCTCGGAAATCGTACTGCTGATTGCGACCAGAGATTGACGATCGGCATGACGTACAACCGGCGTAATCAAACCAGTATCAGTCGATACCGCAACCGAAATATCGACTTGATCATATTTACGCAACGCAGCTTCCGTCCAGCTGACATTCATCTCCGGCATATCACGCAAGGCAGCTGCAACAGCTTTGACAATAAAGTCATTAATAGAAATCTTGCGTGTTGCCGTGGCATTGACTTCAGCACGTAATGCAATCAATTTATCTATCGCACAATCTGCTGTCAGATAAAAATGTGGCACAGTCGTCTTACTCTCGGTCAAGCGACGTGCAATGGTTTTACGCATGCCGGTGTGCGGTACTTCAATATATCCAGCTGCGTTGTCGGCTGCAGTCTGTCTGACTTGATTGACAGGTGCGGCTGCCACTGCTGCCGGCTTAACTGACGCCAAATCACGTTTGACGATACGTCCATGTGGGCCACTGCCAGACAGCGTCGACAAATCAATGCCTTGTTCCGCTGCAAGACGACGTGCTAAGGGACTCGCAAAAATGCGTCCACCATTAGCCGGCGTCGATACGGCCAAAGTTGCCGATACTGGTACAACTTTTGTATCAACTTTTGGTGCTGCCTCAACCGTAGGCTTTGTTGATGTGATACCTTCAACAGCCAACAAGGCATCAATATCCACATTGGATTCGCCTTCGGCAAACAACACAGCAATTGGCGCACCAACTGCAATGTCTTTACCTGTGGGCGCTAAAATCTTGCCGAGTACTCCGGCTTCATCCGCATCGTATTCGATTAATGCTTTGTCGGTCTCGATTTCAGCCAGCAACTCGCCAACGACCAGTGTGTCACCTTCTTTTTTTGCCCATGCCTGAATGACGGCCGATGTCGCATTGGCAGCAATTTCCGGCATACGAATTAATTTAGCCATGTTAGTTACTTCCTTTTTTCAAATCAGCCCGGTAAGTATCCACATCCCGATATTCGACCAATTCAAGAATATTGCCTTCGGGATCACGACAAAATGCAAGATACACACCGTCACGCACTTCAACTTTCTTGTCTCCAGTCATAAACGCAACGCCAACTCCCAGAAAAGTTGCAATGGCAGCATCGATATCGTCGACAATAAATGTCAGATAACTGGCATTTAACCGATCCAGTACATAATCCGTCTGGTTAACCGCTACAGGTTCTGTATTCGGTTGGACCAGTTTGATACGTTCCCCATTCGACGTTTGTAAACGCACAACGGTATAGCCATCAGCAGACATCGCCGAAGGCGCTGATTTGTCACCTGTAATCGTGATTTCACTGACAAATGTGCATCCCAGCACATCCTGATAAAATTTCCGTAACGCTGGCAAATCGCGGCAAACAATGCCGACTTCCAGTGGTACAACCATATTTAGTGCCATGACAACTCCTCATGTATCTGTTAATCAGGCCGCGCCCTTGTCGCGCATGACCAATTGCAATCCATCGATCACTTCTTCAGTACGTGCACACGCTGCACGTTCCAATACTTTAGAAATACTTGGCGATGCTTCACTGCCCGACACACGCTGGATAGGCTGATCCAGCCAGTCAAAGAAACGGCGCTGAATTTCATCTGCTAACCAGCCGCCATAGGAAGTCCCAATCGAACCTTGTTCGACAATCAAAACATTGTTGGTTTTACGGATACTTGCCTCAATCGTTTCCCAATCGATACTGTCACGGTCTAACCAGCGCAAATCAATGACTTCCGCATCAATACCTGTTTTTTCAACCGCCTCAAGACTATGTGCGACCATCGACAAGTAGGTCAGAACAGTGACTTCTTTACCTTCACGACGAATCGCAGCCTTACCGAATGGCGTCTGATAATCAAAATCTTCGACCGGACCGATACCCGATGCGTTGTACAGATCAACATGCTCGATCACCAGTACGGGATCTTTTAATGCCAATGCTGCGTTCATCAGCCCAACATAATCAAACGGCGTGGAAGGAGCAACAATGCGCCAACCCGGACTTGTTGCAAAAATACCGGCAGGATCCATCGAGTGCTGTGAACCATAACCTGTACCCATAGCCACTTTGGTACGTAATACAAATGGCATCTCGATATCGCCACCAAACATATGACGTGCCTTGCCAATCTGGTTAAATACCTGGTCAGCTGCTACCCACATGAAGTCCGGATACATGAATTCGACAACCGGTTTGAAACGACCATCCATGGCCAGACCACCACCCAGACCTGCAAATGCATTTTCACTAATGGGTGTGCCTAATACGCGTTCCGGATATTTATCCTTCAAACCACGGGTTGCCCCATTGGTGCCACCTTTTAAGCGGTGCACATCCTCGCCCATGACAACAATACCGTCATCCTGGCTCATACGACGATCCATCACGTCAGCCACCACATCGATAAATTTGCGTGTATCGAGTTTGCCTGTAAATGTCGCCTGCTCTTCTGTACGCACACCTTTTAATTCAGACAAATCCCCCCGTACACCCACATTACGGAAGTCAGGGCTTGGCCACAGTTCAGGACGAATCCGTTTTTTGCCAGGTTTACCATTTGGATCTGCCTCGGTTAAGGCGGCAACCGATTTGGCCATGGATGCCTTGATACGATCACGCAAAGCCAGAATGCCAGCGTCGTCAATCAACCCCCGCGCTTTCATTTTGCTACCCAGCAAATCCAGCGGATCACGTTTACGCCATTCCTGTTCTTCTTCGCGTGTGCGATAACCAAAAGCACTACCAGGAAAACCACCGTTTTGATGGAAGAAGCGATATACATCGGCTTCGATAATTGTCGGACCTTTACCTGCACGCATATGTGCGAGTGCCTCGGTCATTGCCAGATGCACAGCGAGTGGATCCATGCCATTGACTTTCCAGCTGGGAATATTGAATGCGGCACCACGTGCAGATAAACGTGGTTCTGCCGTTGCCTCGTTCACAGTCGTGGATACTGCGTAACCGTTGTTTTCAATAAAGAAACACAATGGCAATTTCCATGCAGAAGACAGATTCATTGTTTCCAGCACAGAACCGATATTGACAGCGCCATCACCAAAATAAGTGACCGCAACGGCATCCGTATTGGCATGCTTGTGCGCCCAGGCTGCGCCTGCTGCTAATGGCACACCACCACCGACAATCGCATTGGTCCCCAATACACCGGCTTCATCCCAACGCAAATGCATCGAACCACCACGTCCACTGCAAAATCCTTGTGCGAGCCCTAGAATCTCCGCAAGTGTACGTTGTAGTAATGTATCGATTTCAGGTGTTAGTTCGGCTTTTGGATCAATACCATTTGGCGTCAAATAGCCGAGTGCCTTCGACAAGAATTGATGATGTCCGCGGTGTGAACCATTAATTTGATCAGCTGCAGTCAATGGCACAATCGAACCTGCTGCGCCACCTTCCTGTCCAACGCTTGAGTGTGCAGGGCCGTGTACCAGACCCTCCATGGCGAGTTCAAGAACCGTTTCTTCGAATGCGCGAATCAAATGAGCATGGGTGAGCAAGGTACCCAGCAATGCCGGATCAGCGGCTGCCCAATCCGCATCAGCAGTGCGTAATTCAATCCAGGGTGATGCTGGTGTTAATGCAATATGGTCTGACATGATGTCAATCTCCAAAAAGGAAAATATGAGGTTAGATAGGTGTTCAGATATAGCTGTAGGAAGACCAACCCCCGTCAGCGACAATGGTTTGTCCATTGATCAGCGATGCGCTGTCAGATGCGAGAAAGAGCGCTAATGTAGCAACCTCGTGTGCTTTTCCCAAACGGCGTGATGGTGTTCTCTTGATCAAGGCATCCAGATCCATTCTGCCTGTACGCACAAGCTCGTCGACCAATGGCGTCTGTATGTAGCCAGGTGCCAAAGCATTAACACGTAGCCCTTGGGGTCCAAGTTCAATGCCAAATACTTTGGTCAGCATCACAACAGCTGCTTTGCTCGCGCAATACGCTGCACGTTCCGGAGCTGCCACAGTGCCATACATGGATGCCGTATTTAAAATGACACCGTGCCCACGCTTGACCATACGGCGTGCCACAGATTGTGCACAGTAAAATACGCCATTAAGATTGATATCGATAGCGCGCCGCCAGTCTGCTGCTGCGAGCGTCAATGTCGGCTTATTCATCGATATGCCGGCATTATTCAAGAGAATATCTATACGCCCGAAGTGTTGATATGCCGATTCCACACCAGCTTCGACTGCGACATCATCTGTAATTGATGCCGTCACTGTGTATGTTTCAAGACCTGGAAATTGTGCTTCAAGTGTTTTTTTTGCTGCAGACAATGCCTCAGCATTGATATCCAACAACACCAATTTGGCGCCATTTTCGGCAAATGCATCTGCCATGGATCTGCCAATACCACTGCCTGCACCGGTTATGAAAACGACTTTGTCTTTCAAATCCGGAAAATGCTTGTATTGGATTTCTTCATACAAGGCCTGTGCATCAATCGGACCTTCATCTTTGATCACTGTATTACTCATACCGCTAACCATTCCTTCAACAATTTTGTATCCGCAGACAGCGCTTCGGGTGTACCGGTAAAAACCACATCACCATGACCTAAAACGCATACTTTGGAAGATACTTTCAATGCAATCGATAACTTTTGTTCGATTAGCACAACCGATACACCGCGACGATGAATTTCTTCAATCGCTTCACCTACCACAGCAACAATTTTTGGTGCCAGACCTTCTGTCGGCTCATCAATCAACATGACTTTGGGGTTGCCAAGCAAAGAACGACACATGGTCAACATTTGCTGCTCTCCCCCGGATAGATTGCCTGCACGCGTATTTCTACGTTCTTTTAAGCGCGGGAAAAAATCAAACATTTGCTCGACATGCCATTCAGGCGTGTTCGGGTGCTTTGGTTGCATCCCCATTTGCAGATTTTCATCAACGGTCAGATTCGCAAATATTTCACGTTCTTCCGGCACAAATCCGATTCCTGCACGACATATTGTGTAAGGACGTTCTCCTGTCAGATCAACCCCTTCCAGTAAGACCTTGCCACCAGTGGGCGGTACCAAACCCATAATTGCTTTTGCTGTCGTTGAACGGCCGGAACCATTTCGTCCCAATAAGCTCACCACTTCACTATGTCCGACATCAAAACTGATCCCTTGCAGAATATGGCTCTTGCCATAATGGGCATGCAAATCGATTACCTGCAACAAAGGTGCTGTATTTGCCTGACTCATTGACTCACCTCCGTACCAAGATATGCTTCTTGCACTTGTGCATTGTGCCGAATACCTTCTGGCGTATCTGTTGCAATCACCTGTCCATATACCAATACGCTGATGCGATCACATAAATTGAATACAACATCCATGTCATGTTCGACAATCATCAAGGTACGACCTTCTGTTAATTCACGTAATAAATCCACGGTGTAGTCTGTTTCTTCACGCGACATACCCGCCATCGGCTCATCCAACAAAATGACTTTCGGATCAGAAGCCAGTGTCATCCCGATCTCGATAGAACGCTGCTCCGAATAGGACAATTCACCAGCCAAGGTATCGCGATATTTGGTAAGACGTATTTGTTCCAATAGCTGATCTGTAATGGCGTTAATTTTTTTAAATCCGGCGATAGAGCGCCAAAAATTAAATTGCACACCGAACCGCTGCATCACTCCCAAACGGAGATTTTCATACACAGACAGCTTCATGAAAATATTGGTGATCTGAAATGATCGTGCCAATCCCATATGATTGATTTTTTCCGGATCCAATCCTGCAATTGATGCATCTCCCAGTAAAATCTCTCCGGAAGTCGGTTTGATATTGCCTGAAATCAGATGAAACAATGTCGACTTACCAGCCCCGTTAGGGCCGATAAACGCATGTTTTTCTCCCTCTTTGAGTTCCAGATTGGCCCCGCGGATAATGTGCGTCTGACCAAAAGATTTATTGACATCACGCAGTGTCAACACAGATGAAGACGTAGTGATCGTCATACCGCTTCCCTTTCGTTCAATGTGTGCCATTTTTCTGTGATGACGCGCAATATCAACCCGCCCGCGACAATGAACACCAAAGGCAGTAGCCATGTAGCAATCGAGGTCGGCGACCAACCATATCCGAACAACTCAATTGCAGGCCAGTCATTGCCGGCTTTACGCAAAGATTGATAATCCGGCCCCATCATGCGTTGTAAAAATTCAATGATAAATACGGTGCCGGCAGCAACAATCAATACCCCGCTTGCCCATAACAAAACAAAGCGTGTCAATACCAGATTCGATTGCTTGCTGCTTCTCCACCATACGGCTATACCTGAAATACCTGTTGGCATAAACATCATGACTGCAACAAAAATAATGCCTTGATAAAGCAACCATGCACGCGTCATGTCGGACACGACATAACCAAAAAATGTCATGACAGCAGCACCGATAGCTGGTCCCAGAAATACTGCGACGCCACCAATATAGGTATTTAAGACCACTTCGGAAGATTTATGGATTTCAAACAGGACATAATTACCTGCTTCATTGCTCATGGCCAAAAGACCACCTGCCACACCCGAAAATGTTGCCGATATGACGAAGACCATGACACGTAACAGATGGACGTTATAGCCAAGGAAACGCAAGCGATGGGCATTGTCACGCAATCCAAGTGTCAGACGTCCCAGTGGAGTGCGGGTAAATAAGAACAGTAGCCCCAAAGAAATGAGTACCCATATCAGGGTCAGATAATAGACCTCGTTAGCTGTTCCAAATGAGAATCCCCATGCAGGCATGCGCATTGCAGAAACACCACCTTCACCACCGAAAACACTTTTCAGATGCGGTGCTAGTGCATGCAACAGTTCTGCCAATGCCAACGTAATCATCGAAAAATAAACACCACTACGCTTGGTGGAGAACCAGCCTGCAAATAGACCAATTGCAGCACCACCCAGTGCACCGAAAAGCGGTAATAAAGGTGTTGGCAACAACCCCTCGCCCGACAAGGCATTCATTGCATGCAAGGTCGCAAACGTACCGACACCAAAGTAGGCAGCATGACCGAATGACAACATGCCACCCTGCCCGGCCAAGACATTAAAAGCACTGGCAAACAATGCTGCGATCAACATTTGCACTGCCGCATTGACCAATGCCTCAGATAACACTGACGGCAATACAAACAGAATCACCGTGACAGCAACCAATAAAACAGGGCCAAGAATACGCGTATTATTTTTCATGGTGCATCAGTCCTTTTCGCCCATCAAACCTGCCGGACGCACCAGCAATACAAGTAACATCAAGGCAAATGGAATTGTCGCGGCAAGTGAGGAAACTTTCAGTGTCAGTAAACCACCCACGTCATGGGCCCAATTACCAATACCAATGTAGCCGAGTAAATCGGCAACACTAACGTTTACACCAACTGCAAACGATGAAATTAAACCGATCATGATGGAAGAGAGCATTGCGCCTTCCAAAGAACCTAGACCACCAATGACGACAACAACGAAGACCATGACACCCAATTCGATGGCCATATTGGGATTAGTTGTGTAAAACGCACCGGCAACTGCGCCTGCCAAACCTGCAAGACCGGCGCCAACGCCAAAGACACCCATGAACACCAAGGGCACATTGTGTCCTAATGCTTCTGCCATGGATGGACGATAAATCGCAGAACGCACAATGATGCCCACACGGGTACGCGACAACATCAGGTAAATCAAGGCAAACATGATGAGCGAAATGATGCCAATCAACATTCTATAAAACGGATATGACGTACCAAACAAGTGGAATGCGGCAAAATTCAGCGATTCTGGAATTTGATAATTGACAGGATAATTGCCATACAGGAGTTTGATTATTTCCGCGATGATGAATGACAAACCGAATGTGACTAACAGCTCATGTGCATGTCCGTATTTATGAACACGTCGCAAAAAGAAGCGCTCGACAGCGATACCGATAAAACCGACAAGGATTGGCGCAATAATGATTGCAGGCCAAAAACCAACGACTTGCTGTAAACTGTAAGCCAGATACGCACCGATCATGTAAAAGGAAGTATGGGCGAAATTCAACACACCCATCATCCCGAAAATCAGTGTCAGTCCAGCAGAGACCATGAATAACAACAATCCGTAAATGGTGCCGTTAATCAACGATACAGTAAAGAATTCCATAAAAAGTTCCTGTTTGAATACACATCGCATCACGATGTCAAATGGGTAACCGTCATCACACATTTTGTGTCATGCCTTATCCGGCATTCACCGGATAAGGCAAAAATTACATTTGTATAACGTAGAGTTAAGCTGGACGCTGGATTTTGCAGACGCTTTGTACCGGATTGATCGATTCTTCAGCAGTGAATACTTTAATTGGCTTAAAGCCCATGTCCGTACCATCCACTTTGAATTTCACATTTTTCTCGACACGGGATACAACCATCGGCATCTGGATTTGATGGTCGGCTGCACGGAATGAAACTGCACCAAGTGGACCATCAACCTTGACTGTTTCCAATGCTTTTGCGATATCTGTGACATTGATTTTGCCGTTGTTTTGCTTCACGTTTTGCAATGCCTTTTGCAGCATTTCCATACCAACAATCGTATTAGGTTCGACATACGTCGGATAATGTCCAACCTTCGCTTTATATTCTTCCGCAAATTTTTCTGTTTGTGCATTCACAGCGATGTTGAATGGGTGAGAAATATAATGCCCTAATGCTGTATCGCCTGCGTTGCCGATATTACCTGGTTGATCCAGAAATACCGTACCGAAACGTACCTTGAGACCTGCGTCCCGTGTCGCTTTCATCAATAACAGCAAGTCGTTTGACCAATTACCGGTAATGACAGACTGCGCATTACTACTCTTGATACGCGCAACATAAGGAGAAAAATCCTGGATTTTATTGACATCATGAAGTGTGCTATCGGCAATGGTGTAACCACCCGATGAAGCATATTCCTTGATCGCATCATTCATGTCGATGCCCCAGGAATAGTTTTGGTTCATGGCATACACTTTGGTACCCAAGTCGCCACTTTCTTTCATCGCTGGCACCAATGTCTTCACACGCATGATTGCATTGCTTGTAAAACGGAAGTGATAAAAATGACACTTATCACCAGTCAACTCCAATGCCTCTCCACCGACGTTCAGGTATAGTATTTCTTTGCCGCGATTACGGATATTGTATTTGCGTACATCTTCCGTAATTTGACCAGCAACCGCGGATGACGACCCCTGGACGATAATATGTGCGCCACTTGCAATCGCAGCTTTGACTTTATCTGATGCACCAGCCGGACCGCCCTGATTATCCTGTTCAATCAACACAATCTGTTCGCCGTTCCAGCCGCCAGCTGCATTGATTTTATCAATGCCGTATTTAACAGCTGCTCGATATAACAAACCTGTCGATGCCTGTGGACCAGACAACGTTTCAACCAATGCAATTTTTAATGGTTCCGCTTGTACTGCACCGGCAGTTGCCAATGCAATTAACGATACTCCGAATTGTTTCTTCATTATTCATATCTCCTATTTCTTGTCATAAAACATCATCCAACGACTCATTATGGTTTTATTCCAGGCCGACTAACTCAGTCAAAGTAACCCGAGAAATATGCCCATACGCTCAATCTGGGCATCCATCATGTGGTGTCCAAAATGTATATTTAACCCACGCTGCTGGGCACGGGCCAACAATGGGGTAACTCTGGTTTTCATCACAACTTCGGCGACAACCGTTCCTGCCGCCAAAGCGTCAACATCAAACGGGATGGCATCTTGTTCACCAAGTCCAAGTGATGTTGAATTAATTGCCAATGTGTAGTTGTCTGGCGTGTCGGTTGCCAGATGTGCATCAATATGGGGATAACATGCCTGTAATTGCGCAATGAGCTGCTCGGCACGCACGCTATTTCTGTTATAGATGCCAATCGAGGCAACACCATGCTCGGCCAAGGCATGTGCAATCGCTTTTGCAGCACCACCAGCACCTGCCAGATAGACACGTTTGCCATCAAAACGGTAACCTTGTCGCACGAGTCCGCCAACAAAGCCTTCACCATCCAGGTTATGACCTATTTTTTCGCGCTGCCCCGCAACTTGTGCACTATCTATACGCACAATATTGGCGGCACCAATGCGCTTTACAGCATCAGTCAGTCCTGTACAACAAGAGACCACTGCTTCTTTGTAGGGAATTGTGATGACCAAACCGCATAAACTCTGAATGAGCGTTACATGCGAGATGAACACCTCGAAATCTTCTGGCTTCACATGAAAGGGTACCATCACAGCGTCAGCGCCACGTTCAGCCATCAATGTATTGAATGCCTGAGGCGTGCGTACATGCGTAATGGGATCAGCAATAATTGCCACCACACGGGTATTGCCTGTAATCATATCTCCTGCTACCTTCACTCTTTATCAGCTGATAGTGGTCAGCTTTTTTTATTATTTGATAAACATGTCTGATAAGTTTAATATATTGTCAGACAAGTAGTTTTTTCAGATTCTACAAACCGATTTGCGCGTTGTCAATCAAATCGGCAAACAGTTTTCAGAAACATAGACATCCAAGAGCAAATTAGAGATAACAGGTAGGAGCAATCATGATTTCATTTCACAATAAAACATTTCTGTTGACAGGTGCCGCAGGTGGCATTGCCAAAGCAACTGCAAAACTGATTGTGCAGCATGGTGCCAATGTGGCCTTGAGCGACGTTAACGAAGCTGCCTTACATACCCTTAAAAAAGAACTGCAAACATTGGCGCCGGCAGCCAGAATTTCAGTTCATGTCACAGACATTGCCGATGCCAACGCCTGTTTTGCAACCGCAAAAGCTGTTGCAGAGCAATTTGGTGGTATTGACCACTTGGTACACTCGGCAGGCATCTATCCGGAAAAATTGGTGGCAGACATGCCAAATGAAGACTGGCTCAATCTGATGAGGATCAATCTGGACGGCACCTTTTATATTTGCAAGGCAGTCATTCCCTACCTGACAGAAGGCAGCTCAATTGTGACGTTATCGTCTGTTGCAGCACAGCGGGGAAGTTTTTCTCACGCCCATTATTCTGCATCCAAAGGCGCTGTCATCAGTTTTTCCCGTAGCCTGGCACTGGAACTGGCACCGAAAACCAGAGTAAATGCCCTATCACCGGGTATCATTGCTACACCGATGACAAAAGACTTGTTGGCACAAAAAGGACAATCACTCCTGGATAACACACCATTGCGCCGACTTGGGACAGCGGAAGAAATTGCAGGTAGCATTGCGTTTCTATGCTCTTCACTGGCAAGTTTTATCACGGGAGAAACCTTGCAAGTCAACGGTGGTTTGTATATCAACTAATAACATCTATATGAAAATTGAAACATCGACTTCACTCACAACAGAAATCGTCGCATGGCTTAATCATGAAATTGAATCCGGAAAGCTTGTTGCCGGGCAAAAACTCCCCAGCGAAAAACAACTGGGCGAGCAATTTTCTGTTAGCCGCTCGGTTGTGAGAGAAGCAGTTGCACAATTAAAGTCTGAAGGTATTGTCAATTCCCAACAAGGTCGCGGCGTCTTTGTTAACGAACGTGGCACACGTCAGTCGTTTCGCCTGAATATGGCAGATCTGGAAGACACCGAAGGGTTAACGCAAATCATCGAATTACTGGCGACGCTGGAAGCTGGAGCTGCCCGTTATGCAGCTATCAGACGCACGCCGGCCGATTTAAAAAAAATCAAACAAGCATTAGTTGGTATGGAATATGCCATTATCAGCGACCGCTTAGGTGATGAAGAGGACTATGCATTTCATCAAGCCATTGTCGACTCTACCAAAAACACACACTTTCTCCAGCTAAACGAATATATTGAACAGCATGTGCGACGTCTGATTCGTCGTGCACGGAGCAATACGGTTAACCGCTTTACCAATCTGGTTCAAGCAGTACAAGCCGAACATAAAGCCATTTTTGATGCGATTGAAGCCAAAGATCCCGATCGTGCGGGATTAGCTGCAGAAACGCACCTGCGTAATGCGGCAAAAAGACTGAGCAAATAGAACCGGAAATAATCTGTATGTGTCCAGACTTGATCTGGCATCATAGAATACTCGACACTACGTTCAGTTTTTCTTTAATACACGTGCCTCTTGCATAGTTATTCAACACTGCTGCATGCCACATA